>JAEEQI010000030.1 GCA_016285215.1 Bacteroidales bacterium
CGGAAACCCCGTCCCGTGTGCGAAACGAGCCCAAAACACACACCGGAACCCCGAAATCCCGTCCCGTGTGCGAAACGAGCACAAAACGCACACCGGAGCCAGGAAAACACGTTCCCGTGTGCGAAATCGGCCCAAAACGCACACCGGAAGCCCGGAAACCCCCTCCCGTGTGCGAAAACGGCCCAAAACACACACCGGAAGCCCGGAAACCCGCTCCCATGTGCGAAAAGGGCCCAAAACACACACCGGAAGGCGGGGGTGTGGAAAAGTATGGGGAAAAAATGAGGGAAGGTGGAGGAGGATAAATAGAATTTTTCTTATATTTGCTCCGGTTAGTTTTTTAGCGTATTCTATTATGGATCAGTTCACCCGCAATTACATTGACGGATTTATGGCAGAGGTTATTGCCAAGAATCCGGGAGAATCCGAGTTTCACCAAGCCGTGCGCGAGGTGGTAGAAAGCATTGCTCCGTACATCACGGAGAATCCCCAGCTTATTGACCAGAAAATCCTGGAGCGTATTGTGGAGCCTGAGCGCATTGTGATCTTCCGCGTCCCCTGGACGGACGACCGCGGAGACGTTCACATCAACCGTGGGTTCCGCGTACAGTGCAACAGTGCCATCGGCCCTTATAAGGGCGGCATCCGTTTCCATCCCAGCGTAAACCTGTCCATTATGAAGTTCCTGGCCTTTGAGCAGACCTTCAAAAACGCCCTCACAACGCTGCCTATGGGCGGTGCCAAGGGTGGCTCCGACTTCAACCCCCGCGGCAAGTCCGACTCCGAGGTAATGCGTTTCTGCCAGAGCTTTATGACCGAACTTCAGCGTCACATTGGTTCCAACACGGACGTTCCCGCCGGTGACATTGGCGTGGGCGGCCGTGAGATTGGTTATCTCTTTGGCCAGTACAAACGCCTGAGAGACGAGTTTACCGGCACTCTTACCGGAAAGGGCCTTGCCTGGGGCGGCTCCCTCCTCAGACCCGAGGCCACCGGCTACGGTCTCTGCTACTTTGCCGAGCAAATGCTGGCCACCCGCGGAGAAAGCTTCAAAGGAAAGAAGGTTAACATTTCCGGTGCGGGCAACGTGGCCCAGTACGCCGCCCAGAAGGCTATGCGCCTGGGCGCCAAGGTCCAGACCCTCTCCGACTCCGACGGTTTCATCTACGACCCCGAAGGCCTCAACGAGGAGAAGATGGCCTTTGTGCTGGAGCTCAAGAACATCCGCAGAGCCCGTATCAAGGAATACGTTCAGAAATATCCGCAGGCCCAGTACTTCCCCGGAGAACGTCCCTGGAAGATTGCCTGCGACATAGCCCTCCCCTGCGCAACGCAGAACGAGATTGAGGAGGCCGATGCAGAGAACATCGTCAAGGGCGGCGCCATCTGCGTGGCCGAAGGCGCCAATATGCCCACCACCCCGGAAGCCATCCGCATTATCCAGAGCGCGGGCCTGCTGTACAGCCCCGGTAAGGCATCCAACGCCGGCGGCGTGGCCACCAGCGGCCTGGAAATGAGCCAGAACTCGATGCGTCAGCGTTGGACGGCCGAAGAAGTGGACAACTACCTCCACCGCATTATGCAGGACATCCACGCTGCCTGCGTCAAGTACGGTACGGAGGCCGACGGCACGGTCAACTACGTGAAAGGCGCCAACCTGGCGGGCTTCATCAAGGTGGCCGGCGCTATGACGGACCAAGGCTTAGTATAATATAAATGGAGAATGCAGCTTTGATGACCAACAGGATCCGCCGGGTCCTTCTGGTTTGCAACAATTACGACAATTTCTCGTTGGAAGAAGACGGGCGGCTGGATATGCGCATCGCCCGTGAGTACTCGGAACTCAACCTGAGCAATCCGCCCGTGTTTGAAAGGGTCTCCTCTACCGGGGAGGCCCTGGAACGGGTGACCGCCGGAGAGCGCTGGGACATAGTGATTGCTATGTACAACGCCGGCGGAGACAGCGCCTTTGAGTTTGCGCACAAGGTCAAAGAATCGGCCCCTGGCACGCCTGTGGTGCTTATGACCTGCTTCTCCAAGGAGGTGTCGCGCCAGCTGGAAGACAAGGACCGTTCCTGCATTGACTACGTGTTCAACTGGAACGGCAGCACGGACCTCATCATTGCCATCATCAAGCTGCTGGAAGACAGCCTCAACGCACAGGAAGACATTCTCCAGCTGGGTGTCCAGTGCATCCTGCTGGTAGAAGATTCCGTGCGGTACTACTCCACTTACCTGCCACTACTGTACAAGCTGGTGCTGCAGCAGAACCTGGCCTCCATCCGCGACGCCCTCAACGAGGAGCAGCAGATTTTGCGTAAAAGAGCAAGGCCGAAGATTCTCCTGGCCACCAACTACGACGACGCCGTGCAGCTGTACAACACGTACAAGGAGAACCTCCTGGGCGTGATTTCCGACATTGGCTTTGTGCTGCATAAGCACGACAAACCCTCGCAGGAGAAGCTGGACGCCGGTGTGGACCTGTGCAAATTCATCCGCTCCGACGACCCTCGTATGCCCATCCTTATGCAGAGCTCGCAGGAGAGTATGCGCCCCGTGGCCGAAAGCCTGGGAGCCGGCTTCCTGATGAAGCGTTCCAAGACGCTCACCCACGAGCTGGCAGAGTACATTGGCCGTGAATTTGGCTTTGGCGAATTTGTGGCCACCAACGAGAAGGGCCGCGTAATTGCCCGCGCGGGCGACCTCCAGGGCGTGGAGGAGGTGCTGGAAACCCTGCCGGAGAAGGTTCTGGACAAGCTCCGCAGCAAGAACTACATCTCCCGCTGGCTGCTGGCCCGCGGTATCTTTGCAGAGGGCAACGCCATCAAGAGCAGCCGCCTGCCCAGTGCCGCCGAGTTCCGGGCGATGGCCATTCCGCTCATCCACAAATACCGCGTAAAGCAGAGTCTGGGCGTAGTGGCCCGCTTTGACGCCGCCACCTACAACGACACCATCTGGTTTGCCCGTTACGGAGAGGGCTCCTTGGGCGGCAAGGCCCGCGGTCTGGCCTTCCTCAACCACATCCTCTACCAGCACCGCCTGTACAACAAGTGGGAAGGTGTGCACATCACGGTGCCCCGTACCCTGGTGCTGGCCACCGACTGCTTTGACCGCTTCATCCTGGAGAACGGTCTGCAGTATGTGATTAATTCGGACATTTCGGACGCAGAAATCCTTTCGGAATTCGTGTCCTCCAACCTCCCGGCCGACGTAATGGACGTGCTCCGCGCCTTCATCCGCGTGGTGCATACGCCGCTGGCCGTGCGTTCTTCCTCCAAACTGGAAGACTCTTACTATCAGCCGTTTGCGGGCGTGTACTCCACGTATATGATTCCGTCGGTAGAGAATGAGGACCAGCAGCTGCGCCTCCTCTCCAAGGCCATCAAGAGCGTCTACGCATCGGTATACTACGCCTCGTCCAGGGGCTACATCACCGCCACCGCCAACGTGATCTCGGAAGAAAAGATGGCCATCATCCTGCAGGAGATTTGCGGGGCCGAAGACCAAGGCTACTTCTTCCCCACCCTTTCCGGCGTGGCCCGCAGCGTGAATTACTACCCCATTGGTCACGAAAGGGCCGAAGAAGGAATAGCCAAAGTGGCCTACGGCCTGGGCAAGGCCGTGGTGGACGGCGAGCAGGTGCTCCGCTTCTCCCCCGCCTATCCCAAGCACGTGCTGCAGACTTCCACCCCGGAACTGGCTATGAGGGACACCCAGAAGGTAATGTACGCCCTCAACCTGCAGCCGGAGAAGTTCAAGACCAGCGTTGACGACGCCGTAAACCTGGAACGCACGGACATTTACGACTGCAGCAAGTTCAGCTCCTTCAACCGCGTCATCTCCACCTACGACTACGAAAACCAGCGTATGGTGGACTCCCCCCTGGCCAACGGTCCCAAGGCCGTGACCTTCTCCCACATCCTGCGTTACGGAACCTACCCGCTGGCCGAAATTGTGCAAACCCTCCTGGACATCTGCTCCAGCGAAATGCAGGGCGGCGTAGAAATAGAATACGCCGCAGAGCTCTCCACCGGCATCTTCAACGCCCTCCAGGTTCGACCCATTTCGTCTGACAGCCTGAAGGCCGATGTAGACTGGCGCAACGTGGACTGCTCCAACGCCATTGTCACTTCCCAAAGTGCCCTTGGAACGGGCTGGATCAGCGGTCTCAAAGATGTCATCTATTTGAAGGCCGATGCCTTTGACAAGATGAAGACCGAAGAAATGGCAGCCGAGCTGCGCACCCTCAACGCCCAGTTAAGGACCGAGGGCCGGCAGTATGTTCTGATTGGCTATGGCCGCTGGGGCTCCAGCATCCCCACCCTGGGTGTGCCCGTGGTGTGGAGCGACATTTCCGAGGCCAAGGCCCTTGTAGAGTGCTCCCTGCCCGATTTCCGCGTAGATCCCAGCCAGGGTACGCACTTCTTCCAGAACCTCACCTCCTTCAACGCCGGCTACGTGAACGTGGATCCCTACTCCCGTCCCGGTGACAGCCTGGACCTCAAGGCCCTGGATGCCCTCCCGGCCGTCTTTGAGACCCAGTGGCTCCGTCACGTGCAGCTGCAGGACGCCCTCACCGTCTGCATTGACGGCAAGGCCGGACGGGCACTGATCAAATAGACGAATCCTAAGAAATGTGTAGATGAAAGAGTTTGAGATAGCACAAAAAATAGGCAAAGAACTCACTGAGGCAGAGCTGCGTGAGGCGGCCGCCAAAGCTTTGGGCGTGAAGGCCGAAAAGGTGGGCCACGTGGAAGTGGTGCGCCGCAGCATAGATGCCCGGCAGGATATCCTGTACCGTTACCGCGTGCAGGCGTACCGAGACAACGAGACCTATGAGCCGTACCGGGTGGCGCCTTATCTGGATGTATCCCAGGCCTCACCGGTGCTGGTAATCGGTGCCGGTCCGGCCGGGATGTTCGCCGCCCTCAAACTGCTCCAGCTGGGACTGAAGCCCATTGTGCTGGAGCGGGGAAAAGACGTGGAACGCCGCAAGGTAGATATGGCCCAGCTGTCCCTGAAAGGGGTCATAGACCCGGATTCGAACTATTGTTACGGAGAAGGCGGCGCCGGCGCATTCAGTGACGGGAAGCTCTATACCCGCTCCTCCAAACGCGGAGACATCCGCGAGGTGCTGCACCAGCTGGTAGCCTTTGGCGCATCGCCGGACATCCTCATAGATGCCCATCCCCATATTGGTACAGACCGCCTGCCGGAAGTGGTAAAAAACATCCGTCAGTGTATCCTGGACCACGGAGGAGAGTATCATTTCGACAGCCGGGTAACGGAGATTGAGCCCGGTTTCACGGTGCGCTGTGCCAGTGGTGCAGAGTACCACGCCTCCAAGGTGATCCTGGCCACCGGCCATTCGGCCCGGGATATCTATGAACTGTTCCAGGCCAAAGGCTGGACGCTGGAGGCCAAGGGCTTTGCCCTGGGTGTGCGAGTGGAGCATCCCCAGTGGCTCATCAACCAGATCCGGTATCACGGCAAGTACCAGCCGTTTATGCCCACAGCGGAATATTCCTTTGTGCAGCAGGTGGAGGAAAGAGGGGTCTTTTCTTTCTGTATGTGCCCGGGAGGCATTCTGGTGCCTTCTTCAACGGAAGACGGAACGGTGGTTCTGAACGGGATGTCCAACGCTGCCCGCAATTCCAAGTGGGCCAATGCCGGTGTAGTGGTTCAGATTGAACCCGGAGACCAACCGGAACAGTATACCGGACCGTTTGCCCTGATGGATTTCCAGCGGGATGTGGAACGGGCCATGTACCAGTGGGTTTCCCAGCACGGCGGGAAGCATCCGCTATCGGCCCCTGCCCAGAGGATGAAGGACTTCTGCCGGGGCATAGAGTCCAAAGACCTTCCCAAGACGTCTTATCATCCCGGAGCCCTTTCGGCCCCCCTGCATGAACTTCTTCCGGAACACGTTTCCAAACGCCTTCGCCGCGCATTCCCGCAGGTAGACCGCCAGATGCACGGCTACTATACCAATGATGCCCTGCTGCTGGGCGTGGAGTCCCGCACCTCCTCTCCGGTGCGCCTGCCCCGCAACCCCGAAACGCTGGAGCATGTCTCCGTTCCCGGCCTCTACCCCTGCGGGGAAGGCGCCGGGTATGCCGGTGGCATTGTGTCATCGGCCCTGGATGGCATCAATTGTGCTGAAGCCTGCTTCTCCCGCCTGGCTCTTATGTAGCTGACTATGTGGCGATTAACAACATGGACCCCCTTCCGTAAGGTGGGGGCCCATTAATGCATTTTATTGGTTAACAGCGAGTTAGGCGCCAGCTCAAACCTATTCGTCCAGCGCGGCCAGGGCGAAGTCATAGGCTCCAACGGAGATGGCGGTGGAAGTGCCAATCTTGTCGAGGATGATGCCAATGCGCTTCTGAGGGTCGTAGGTGACGGTTTTGTCCGTTCCGTAGATCTTGAGCTCGCGGGCTTCTCCTTTGGCAAATTCGGCAAATTCGGCCTCGTCGTCCAGGTTGTAAACCTTCATCTGGACGCGCTGCAGGACGTCTCCTCCGAGGGTTCTCACAGTGCCTCTCATCTCTTCCAGCAGGGCGGGCATAAAGAACTTGGCCGAAGCCGAGATGCCGCCGCCAATGACCACAATACCGTCCATAAGCTGGGCTGCCTGGGCAATGGCCAGACCGGCCACGTGACCCATCTCTGCAAAGGCGGCCAGGGCGGCCTTCTTGTTGCCGGGGCGCTTGCCGTCTGCTATGTCGTAGATATCCTTGGGGGTGAGGTTGGGATCCTGCTCTCCGGACTGCTCTGCATACACTCTCTTGACGGCACGGATGGCAATGCTGTCTTCCAGGATTACGCCGCTAATGTGCGGATTGGGCAGGCAATAGGTCTCTACGCAGCTGTTGTCTCCGCGGTTGAGCTGGCCGTTGATGACGCAGCCAATGCCGCAGCCTGTGCCAAAGGTATAGCCAATGAGGTTGCGGAAGCGCTTGTTGCTGCCGTATTCCTCCAGTTTGTCGTTTACTTCCGGAAGGGCGCCGCTGAGGGCCTCTCCAAAGGCAAAGAGGTCTCCGTCGTTGTTGATGAACACGGGAATGCCGAAGACTTCCTTCAGGTACGGTCCCAGGGCCACGCCGTCTCGGAATGACGGGAAGTTGGGCAGGAAACCGCCAATGATGCCGGCGGGATAGTCTGCGGGGCCGGGGAAGGCGAAGCTGATGGCCTCGGGCTTTACGTTACCCAGCTGGTTGATGACCGTCTTGAAGCCCGTTACCATAGTTTGGAGGCACAGGTCCAGGTCGTTGGCGTTGGATGGAAGGGTGATGGTTTCCAGAATGAATTCTTCTCCCTTCATAGCGTTGAAGCGGAGGGAATTACCGCCTGCATCCAAGGTCAGGACCACGCGGGCGTCATTTTTATATTTTCCCATAGAGTCTTTTGGTTATGTCGTTCTAACTTTCAAAGTTCGGAATAATCCGCGACATTTCCAAAAGGGCCGAAGGCCTAGAAATCGGCCATTCGGGAGACGGGAGCCACGTCCAGCGGGGTGCGTACGCCGGCTTTGTACTGGAACCAGCCGGCCACCGCAATCATAGCGGCGTTGTCCGTGGTGAACTTGAATTCCGGCAGGTAGGTGTTCCAGTGACGCTTTTCGCCTTCGGCCACAATCCTTTCACGCAGGCCGCTGTTGGCACTGACGCCGCCTCCAATGGTGATTTCCCGGATGCGGGTTTCCTTGGCGGCGCGGATGAGCTTGGTCATAAGGATGTCGATGAGCGTTTTCTGGAAGCTGGCGCAGAGGTCTTCCTTGTTGTTTTCCAGGAAGTTAGGGTCTTTTGCGAGCTCGTCCCTTACAAAGTACAGCAGGGAGGTCTTGATGCCGGAGAAGCTGTAATCCAGACCGGGGATATTGGGCTTGGCAAACTGGAAACGGTTGGGGTCTCCCTGCTTGGCCAGCCGGTCAATGACGGGGCCGCCGGGATAACCCAGCCCCAGCATCTTGGAGCACTTGTCAAAGGCCTCTCCCACGGCGTCGTCTATGGTCTGGCCCAAGATCTCGTACTCCAGCGGGCTGTTGACCTTGACAATCTGCGAGTTACCGCCGGAAACCAGCAGGCACAGATACGGGAAGGAGGGCTCGCGCACGGGGACATCGGGCTGGCGCACGAAGTTGGCCAGAATGTGCCCCTGGAGGTGGTTCACCATTACCATAGGAATGTCCAGAGAAAGGGACAGCGCCTTGGCAAAGGAAGTGCCCACCAGCAGCGATCCCAGCAATCCGGGACCGCGGGTAAAGGCAATGGCCGAAAGCTGCGAGGCCTCCACGCCGGCCCGGCGAAGGGCCTCGGAAACCACGGGTACGATGTTCTGTTCGTGGGCACGGGACGCCAGCTCCGGAACCACCCCGCCAAAGTCCTTATGGACTTGCTGTGAGGCAATTACGTTGGACAGCAGCACACCATCCCTGAGGACGGCAGCGGAAGTGTCGTCGCAGGAAGATTCTATGCCCAGGATATAATCGGCCATCGTTGATACATTTAGGGGTGCAAAGATACAAAATTATTGTTAATTTTGTAGGATAATGCGCAAGGGCCTCAAAATAACTGCTTGGATACTTGGACTGCTGGCAATTCTGTTGCTGGCGGGCCTGGTGGCCATACAATCCCCCGCCGTGCAGACGGCCCTGGGAAAGCGCATAATTGGAATCATTCAAAAAGACGCAGACGCCACCATCGAGTTTTCGGACATTTCCATCCGGCCCCTGGAAGCCATCATCCTCAAAGACCTGGTGGTGCGCGATACCAAGCCCGCCATTCCCGAGCTGGACACCATCCTGTACGTGGACAATCTGTCCGTGAAGTTCTCCCTGCGGGGCTTCCTGAGCGGGAAAGGTGCCCACGTGAGCCGGCTGCGCCTCATTGGCGGCGGCTTCAACCTGGTCATGGAACCGGATCCCAACCGGCCCGGGCATGGTATCACCAGCCTGGAGCGTGCCTTCGGCCTGCAATCCGAAGAAAAAGAAAAGACGGCCCCCGGCTGGGGGAACCTGCTCACCGCCCGCCAGGTGGAACTGGAAAACCTTACCTTCCGCATGGAGAACGTTCCGCTGACCCAGAATACGGAAGGCCGCACCATTCCGGAAGGCGAGATAGACTGGGAGCATCTGAGCATCCTTCTGGAACAGGGACACGTAGAAAACCTCAAAGTAGCCAACAACCATATCTCCGGCCAGAATGCCACCCTCCAGTTCCTGGAAAGGGACACCGGAATCCACTTTAACGAGGTTCACGCCAAGAGTTTCAGTGTGGGAGAGAAGCTGTTGGATATCAGGGACCTGCACATTGACGACGGCTATTCCGATGTTGGCCTCGAATACCTGAGGCTGGAAGGCTCCCTGGACGAGGATTACAACGACTTTACCAACAAGGTGGTCATTGACGGCCTTATCCGGGACGGTTCCCTGGTGGACATGGGCCATACCATTTCCCATTTCGCCTACTTGGAAACCACCTTCCGGGGAATAGCGAAGGGCCACGTGCGCGGCACGGTGAACGACCTCCACCTGGACAATATCACGGTCACGGACCCGGATAACGGAATCCGTGTAAGCGTGAGCGGCAGCATCCGGGATGTGGAAAAGGAGGTCACCGGCATCTACGACATCAACGTCAAGGAAATTGACTTTGACCTGGACGGCCTGTCGGGCTTTGTGAAGGCCTGGGCTCCCTCTACCAACTTGAATTTGAAGCAATTCGCCCCCGGAGAGCGCCTCCGCTTTGAAGGCAAGGTGCAGGGCCCGCTTAACGACCTGGGAGTCAACGGTCAGTTCCTCTCCAATATAGGCCGAATCCTGGCCGATGTCTACATCCGCAACGTGGTGGACGACAAGAAGGACCTGCACCTGGGCGGCCAGGTGGCTACCAGCAGTCTGCACCTGGGCAAGATTCTGGGCTCGGATGACTTCGGCCCTCTTTCTATGCGCACTTCGCTGGACGCTGCCTTCAAGGACAACGGAAAGATGGACGTGCAGCTGGACACCCTCCAGATTGCCGCCCTGGAAGCCAAGGGATATACCTACTCGGGCATTTCGGCCCGCGGAAGCTATAAGAATGAATCGCTCCAGGCCTCGCTGATCTCGCGGGACCCCAATCTCCAGCTGCGGTTCAACAGCCAGCTGGACCTGGGAGACCAACCCGACGCCCTGTACTTCTTTGACCTCAAGGTAGACGCAGACCTGAACCAGCTCAACCTGGACAACCGGGCCATTGCCGGCATCAAGTTCAACGTGAACAGCGACCTCCGCCGCTCCGGAGCCCGGAACCTGGACGGGGTGGTAACCCTGGCAGACATTACGCTGGAGAGCCAGGAGGGCGTCCAGCAACTGGGCAACCTGTTTATCACCGCCCACCAGAAAGACACCGTGCACACGGTCAACGTGAGTTCCGGCATCCTTACCATGCAGTACCAAGGTTCGGAATCCATTCTCCGTTTTGCCCAGGACATGAAGGATCTGCTGGTAGAGAAGGAGTTGCCGGCGCTGGGCGAAGACCCTGCCCAGAACTGGAACGGAGCCTCCTATAACCTGGCCCTGCAGGTGCTCCGAGCCCAGGAACTGCTGAACTTCTTTGTACCGGGGCTGTATGTGGAGAAGAATACGCAAGCACAGATCCAGGTAAACCACAACGGCCTCCTGACGGCCAAGATGACCTCGGGCCGACTCGCACATTATAACCGGTTCATCCGGGATTTCCAGCTGGATGCCAACAACAGAGGCAGCGCCTTGGAGGCCATCATCACGGGCAGTACGCTGGATCTGGGAGGCCGAAGACTGCAGAACAACCGCTTTGACCTCAACGCCAACGACAACCGCATTAACCTGGGCTATTCCTTTGACAACCAGGACGATGCCAAGACTTACGGCCAGTTTGACCTCACGGCAGGGCTGGAGCACCGGGAGAACGGCGTGGCCGTTACCGGCCAGGTAAGGCCCTCGCACTTCCGCCTGGGAGGAGACGAGTGGAAGGTGGAATCCCGCGACATTGTGTTTGACGGCGGAGATATTGAGGTGGGGCGCCTCCAGGCCACGCACGAGCTGCAGTCGCTGCTCATTGACGGCTCCCTCAAGGCGCACCGCAACGACACGCTGCACGTGAGGATGGACCACTTTGACCTGGACGTCCTCAACACCTTCACGGGCGGCACGCCCGAGCTGGACGGTCTGGCCACCGGCCGTGCTATGATTATCTCTCCCACCAAGCCTTCCATCGGCCTGCTGGCCAATATCGTTTGCGACTCCACTTACGTTTCCGGTCAGCCGCTGGGAACGCTCAATATTTACAGCACCTACGAAGAGCAGAACAACCGCTTTTCCGCCACCCTGCGCAACTCGCTCAACGGGCGCTCGTCCCTGGATGCCCAGGCCTACCTGGCTCCGTCCAGCAAGGACTTTTTCGCATCGGCCCGCCTGGACGGATTCAACCTGGGCTATATCTCTCCCTTCCTAACTGGCCTTTTCTCCCGGTTCGGAGGCTACCTGGACGGCCAGGCAGAGGTATCCGGCCAACTGGGCTCCCCGCTGCACTTTGCCAGCAAGGACCTCCAGCTCCGGGATGGGCTCCTGGAACTGGAATTCACCCGGGTTCCGTACATAGCAGAGGGGAATCTGGAGCTCAAGGATGACGGACTGTATTTTACCCCGCTCCGGCTCTCGGACGGCCAGAATGGCCGGGGAAACCTGCAGGGTTGCCTTCTCTTCAATGACTTTAGCAATCTGGGAATGGACATCCACGTGCAAATAGAACAGATGCACGCGATTGACACGCCCAACACACCGGACCAGAGTTTCTACGGCAACCTGTATGCCGACGGCCGGGTAGACGTAACCGGAGACCTGAACAAGATCAATCTGGCCATTGACGCCACCACCCGCTCCGGAGAGCTGCACGTGCCGCTGGGCTCCATGAGCGGAGACAGTTCCCGCGAGCTGCTCACGTTTGTGGAACCTGCCCAGGAGCAGGATCCGTACGAGAAGATGATGGCCAGCCGCACGCCCACCGGCAAACAGACCTCTGACCTGGATGTGGTACTGCGCGTGCACGCCACCCCCGACGCCCAGGTGTACATTGACGTAGACAACGAGAGTTCCCTGCAGGGAGCGGGCAACGGCACCATTGACCTGGTGAGCCGCTCCCGCACCGGCCTGTTCACCATGAACGGCAACTACACGCTCACGAGCGGCCACTTCCACTTTAGCGCTATGAGCCTGGTGAGCCGAGACTTCACCATCCAGGACGGCAGTTCCGTGCGCTTCAACGGAGACGTGATGGACACCGACCTCAACGTGAAGGGCCTGTATGTAACCAAGGCCAGCCTGTACAATTTAACGGCCGATGAAAGTGCCACTTCCCGCCGCACGGTGAACTGCGGCATTGACATCACCGGCAAGCTCCGCAACCCGGAACTCCACTTCTCCATTGACATTCCGGACCTCAATCCCACCGTGCAGGCCCAGGTATCCGCCGCCTTCAACACCGAGGACAAGATCCAGAAGCAGTTCATTTACCTGCTGGTGGCCGGCAACTTCCTGCCTTCCGAAGAATCCGGAATCAGCGTGGGAGGCTCCGACGTGCTGTTCTCCAACGTATCCAGTATTATGTCGGGCCAGCTCAACAACATCTTCCAGAAGCTGGACATTCCTCTGGACTTGGGTCTTAACTACAAGTCCACCCAATACGGTACCAACCTCTTTGACGTGGCCGTGAGCACACAGCTGTTCAACAACCGCGTCATTGTGAACGGCTCGGTGGGCAACCGCGAGCGGCTGGGCGCCACCTCCACCAACGAGGTAGCCGGCAACGTGGACGCTGAGATCAAGCTCACGCGCAACGGCAACCTGCGCCTCAACCTCTTCACCCACGCCGCCGACCAACTCTCCTCCTTCCTGGACAACAGCCAGCGCCACGGTGCCGGTATTGCCTACCAGATGGAGTTCAACACCTTTGCCCAGCTGTTCCGGGAGCTGTTCAGCACCCGCGCGCAGAAGGAGCAGCGCGCCCTGGAAGAAGCGCAGCAAGTACAGAAAGAAGTAAAGATTCAGATAGATTCAACCGGTAAAGCCCATGTCCAAAGGTAAGTTATACCTCATTCCCACTCCCCTGGGAGAAGGAGACCCGGCCCGGGTGCTCCCGGCTTCCGTGCTGGAGGTCATCCCCACCCTCAACTGCTTTGTGGTGGAGGAGCTTCGCACCGCCAGGCGTTTCCTTTCGGCCGCAGGGCTCAAGGGGCATATTGACGAGCTCGAGTTCCACGAACTCAACGAGCATACCAAACCGCAGGAGGTAGAAGCCTTTGCCAAGCTCTTTGATGAGGGCCGAAGTGTGGGCCTCCTCTCCGAGGCCGGCCTTCCCGCCGTGGCGGACCCCGGCGCCCTGCTGGTGGCTCTGTGCCATCGCCACGGCATTGAGGTGGTCCCGCTGGTGGGTCCGTCGTCCCTGATGCTGGCCCTGATGGCCTCCGGCCTCAACGGCCAGTCCTTTGCCTTTGTGGGCTACATCCCGGCCAAGACGGAGGAGCGCCGCGCCGCCCTGCGTACGCTGGAGAAACGTTCGGCCAGCGCCCGCCAGACGCAGATTCTCATTGAGACCCCGTACCGCAACGATTCCCTGATGGCAGACCTCTTGTCCTGCCTCAACGGCCACACACGCGTTTGCGTGGCCGCCAACCTCACCTGCCCCGACCAGTTTATCCAGACCCGCACGGTGGCGGAGTGGAAGTCCAAGCCCATTACCATTGGCAAGAGACCTTGTGTATTTTTGATCCTTAGCGTATGAAGATAGCATTCACCACCCTGGGCTGTAAGCTCAATTACGCCGAGACGTCCACCTACGAGCGCGGTTTTGTAGCCGCCGGTTGGGAGGTCGTCCCTTGGACCGCCCAGGCCGATGTCTATCTCATCAATACCTGCGCCGTTACCGAAACGGCCGAAAAGAAGTCCCGCAACCTCATCCGCCGAGCCCACAAAACCGCGCCGGAGGCCCGCATTGTGGTCACCGGTTGCTACGCCGAACTCCGAAAGGAACAGCTCCTCTCCATCGACGGCGTCTGGAAGGTGTTTGGGGCCAAAGAGAAGAAACAGATTGTGGCTGATGTGTGCGGCCAAGCCGCTGACACATCAGACTCCACTATGGGGGCTTATAGCTCGGGAGAGAGGACTAGATCTTTTTTGAAGGTGCAGGATGGGTGCGACAACTTTTGCGCTTATTGCACGGTGCCGTTTGCCAGGGGCCGGAGCCGGAACATTCCCATTTGTGAGTGCGTGAAGATGGCAGAAAGCATTGCGGCCGAAGGGGTGAAGGAAGTGGTGCTCACGGGCGTGAATACGGGTGATTTTGGACGCACCACCGGAGAGAGTTTCCTGGATCTGCTCAAGGCGCTCAATGAGGTGGAGGGCATAGAGAGATACAGGATTTCGTCCATCGAGCCCAATCTCATTACGCCGGAGATTGTGGACTGGATTGCTTCCGGAACCAAGTTCCAGCGGCATTTCCACATTCCGCTGCAGAGCGGCAGCGATACGCTTTTGAAGAAAGTGGGGCGGCGGTACGATACAGCGCTGTTTGCCTCTCGCATTGACTATATCCGGCAGGCTATGGAGCGGCCCGGTGAGCCCAAGGTGTTCTTTGGCATTGACGTGATTGTGGGGCTGCCGGGAGAGACCGAGGAGCTGTTCCAGGAAACGTACACGTTCCTGAAGGAGCGGGTTAAGCCGGCCTTCATTCACGTGTTCCCCTACTCCCGCCGGCCCGGAACCAGGGCGGCGGAGTGGAAGGACCAGGTGCAGGACAGCCTCAAGACCGAGCGCGTGGCCCGGCTGGAGGCCCTGTGTGAAGAGCTGCACGCCCAGTTTGTGGCCGCCAACAAGGGCCTGGAAGAGACCGTGCTGTGGGAATCGTCCGTCAAAAACGGCATTATGGGCGGTTACACGGGCAATTACATCCGCGTGGAGAGGCCTTACGACCCCGCACGGGTGAATACTTTAGAGAAGATTGTGCTATGAGTGTGAAGCTCACATTTTTGGGGACGGGAACGTCGCAGGGGGTGCCCATCATTGGGTGCCAGTGCCGGGTGTGCCAGTCGGCCGACCAAAAGGACAAGCGACTGAGGGCTTCGGCCTTTGTAGAGATGGACGGGCTCAATATCCTCATTGACGCCGGTCCCGATTTCCGCACCCAGATGCTCAGGGCCGATATCCGCCACCTGGACGCCATCCTCCTCACGCACAACCATAAGGACCATACCGGCGGCCTGGACGACGTCCGCTCGTTCAACTACATAGACAAGAAGGCGGCCGAGATTTACTGTGAGGAGAAGGTCCTGAGCACCCTCCGCAACGACTACGCCTACGCTTTTGCAGAGGACAAGTACCCGGGCGCCCCGGAGTGGCACGTCCACCTCATTGACGAGCGTCCCTTCCGCGTGGACTCCCTGCAGGGCACCGGTGACCTGGAGTGGGTGCGCAACAAGGGCTACTACTACCGTCAGCCCGACGGCAGTCTCCTTCCCACTGACAACACCGTGCTGGAAGCACCCCGAGAGCATCCCAACGTGATTCCCATCCGCGGCTATCACGACCAGATGCCCGTGCTGGGCTTCCGCTTTGGCAACATCGCCTACATTACGGATATGAGTTCCCTGCCCGAGGCCGAGCTGGAAAAGCTCCGCGGCCTGGAGCACGTGACCCTCAATACCGTGGGGTACTATCCCCACCATTCGCACTTCTCTTTGGAGCAGGCGCTGGAACTTTCGGCCCGGATTGGTGCCAGGCATACCTGGCTTACCCATCTGAGCCATTCCTTCCCTCCCCACGAGGAGTTTTGCCGGGAGCTTCCGGACGGCGTTGGGCCCGCCTATGACGGCCTTGTTATTAACGACTAAAACTCACAACCATATGACGCAAGAAGTAATGAACACCATCGACAGCATCCAGGTTACCCTGAATGCCGGCGGGATGAATACCATCAACATTGTCCTGGCCTTTGTGATGTACGGAGTGGCCCTGGGCATTAACCCCCACATCTTTGTGGAGGTCTTCAAGAAGCCCAAGAGCGTGCTGCTGGGCATCCTGTGCCAGCTGGTGCTGCTGCCGGCCCTCACCTGCGGGCTGGCCATCCTGCTTACGGGATGGATCTCGCCTATGATGGGCCTGGGTATGATTCTGGTGGCGGCCTGCCCCGGTGGCAATATCTCCAATTTTATGAGTTCCCTGGCCAAGGGCAATGTCGAGCTTTCGGTGAGCCTTACGGCCATTTCCACCGCCCTTGCCGTGCTCCTGACGCCCTTCAACTTCTGGCTGTGGGGTTCCATCTATCTGCACAGCGCTGCCGTTTCGGCCGAGATTCCTACCCTGGTGATTCCGCTGTGGGATGTGTTCAAGACCATCTTCATCCTGCTGGGTATTCCGCTGGGCCTGGGCATTCTCACCAGCCGCTACCTTCCCAAGGTGGCTGCGGTCCTCAAAAAGCCCCTGCAGTGGCTCTCCATCGTGATTTTTGTGGGGATGGTGGTGCTGTCCTTCGGCAGTAACCTCGATGCCTTTCTGAAGTGTGTCAAGTACATCTTCATTGTGGTGCTCATCCACAACCTCCTGGCCCTGAGCATTGGCTTCTGGGTGGCCACCATTGGCAAGGTTCCGTTCCGCGACCGCCGCACCCTCACCATCGAGACCGGCATCCAGAACTCCGGCCTGGGTCTTGCCCTTATGCTGGGCACTTCGCTCTTTGCCGGCTTCCCGCCGCACGGAGGTATGCTGGTGATCACGGCCTGGTGGGGCATCTGGCACATCATTTCCGGCCTTACCATTGCCACCATCTTTAATTTAACCAGAAGAAATGGCTAAGATTTGGGAACATAACCGCGGGTACAGCCTCCTTCGCCCGTATGTAGACTACTGCACCCGGGCCAGCTTTGGCATTTTCAAGGCCGAAGGAGAGCTTCCCGACAACGGAGCCGTCATCATAGCGCCCAACCACACGAACACGCTGATGGATGCGCTGATGGTGCTGCAGACCCGCAGGGAGCCCACGGTCTTTGGAGCCAGGGCCGATATCTTCCGCAAGCCCCTAGCCAACAAGGCGCTCCGCTTTCTGAGGATTCTCCCGATGACCCGCGAACGCGACGGTCTGCGTTCCGTGACGGATAACTACAAGACTTTTGACGAGATTGACGAGGTCCTGGCCAACGATGTTCCTTTCTGCCTTTTCCCGGAAGGCCGTCACACGCCCGGACGCGAGGTGCAGCCCATCCAGAAGGGCATTGCCCGCCTGGCTTTCCGCAGCGCCGCCCAGCGCCAGACCTATGTGGTGCCCACCGGCATCAACTACGGCGACTTCTTCCATTACAGAAGGTTCGGCCATATCAAGTTTGGTGAGCCCATAGACGTGAATGCCTTCCTGGCTGCCAATGCCAACAAGACGGAGGCCGAACAGTTCCAGGCCTTCCGCGAGGAGCTCCATCAGCGGCTTTCAGCCCTGGTGTGGCCTTCGGCCCCTTCCGGCAAGCTCCCTCTGTGGCAGAGCATCCTGCTCTTCCCTTTCTGGCTGCTGGCCGCCGTGCTCAGCTTCCCTATGTGGTTTACGGCTGAGTTCCTTTGCCGGAAGATCAAGGACAAGGCTTTTTGCAATTCGGCCCGTTTTCTGGTGCGGCTGGTGCTTACGCCGGTTACCGCCCTCATCTGGGCCGTTATCTTTTTCTGCCTCCTGCCCTGGTGGCTGGCCCTGCTGCTGCTCCTTTTCTTCTTCACCTCCTACAGTCTCTTCTACGACGCCCTGCCGGTCTAGCTTATGAAACTGATTATCTTTGACTTTGACGGCACGCTGGGAGACACCCGGGGCAATATTGTGACCACTATGCGGATG
This sequence comes from Bacteroidales bacterium, assembly GCA_016285215.1. The sequence continues at coordinate 17,883 of JAEEQI010000030.1, forward strand.
ACGCTTAAGAAGCGGGGCTACCCTGAGGCTTCGGAAGACGCCATTGCCGCCACCATAGGCGTTCCGCTCGAGGCAGGCTTTGACCAGCTTTTGCCGGGGCTCTCGCCCACTGAGGCCGCCACTTGCGCCGCCACGTACCGAGCCATCTTTGAGCAGAACCGCAAGATTATGATTCCCAATCTCTTTCCGCACGTGAAGGAGACGCTGGTCACTCTCTATGAACGGGGCTATGTGCTCACCGTGGCCTCTTCCCGCCTTTCGGCCTCCCTGAAGGGTTTCCTGCAGGATATGGGCATTG
>JAEEQI010000189.1 GCA_016285215.1 Bacteroidales bacterium
GGGTGGCGACGCTAACGAGTTCTCCAAGTGGGTTAACTCCCGTCTGGTTTATCCCGAAATTGCCAAGGAAAACGGCGTACAAGGTCGTGTAACCCTTCAGTTCACCGTAGAGGCCGACGGCCGCGTGACCAACGTACGCGTTGTGCGTGGCGTGGATGAGTCCCTGGACAAGGAAGCCGTTCGCGTGGTTTCCAGCTCCCCCAAGTGGACCCCTGGCCGTCAGCGTGACCGCGCTGTAAAGGTTACCTACACCTTCCCCGTGATCTTCCAGCTCCGCTAATTACGGAAATGCAAAAATCAAAAGAGGTTGACTCATCCCGAGCCAACCTCTTTCTTTTTGTACGCTAAAGCAGAGAAATAATGCTACTTAAGGGCATTTTTGTTAACCAACTGGCCGGGCAGGTTCTTGCTAAGAATGGCATCATTGGTGGTGAGGTACATATTGGTACCCTTGACATCAATGATTACGGTCTTGGAGGCGTTGTTATCCAGCTCAATGCAAACATTCTTGCCGTTCATAAACCAATTGGTAATGGTGGCGGCGAAGTTGTTGGGAGTGCAAGAGATCTTTCCGGCTGCTGTGAAGGTTACTTCAGTCTCAACGTCGCCAATATCACCAATCCAAGTACCTACGCAGGCCTTCTTAATATTGGTGATGGCGGGATCTTCCTGCTTTTTGCAGCTGCTAGCGGTCAGGGCTGCTACAGCGATGACTGCAAGGATAACGAAAATCTTTTTCATTTTTAATACCTATTTATTAACTTGTCGAAGGCGAAGATAATACCTCGTTTTTAATTGTTTGTAAAAACTAATGAATGCATTTGGGATGGACCAAAAGCGTGCTTTTTGTATCTTTGTGACTATGAAACAGAGACTGATAACCATTGCCCTGCTGGCGCTAAGCCTTGGCGCAGGGGCCCAGAGCGTTCGTTTTAGCAAAAACAGCCGCATTATTTCTTCTGAAGACTCTCCCGCTGCCGCTATCCTGCAGCGCTATCTGGGAGAAGCTACCGGCTACGCCTTCCCCATAGTGAAAGGAAGCCCTAAAAAGGCCGATATTCTGCTGCGGGAAGTGTCCGGCCTGCCGGAAGATGCTTTCCGCGTGCTGGTGGAAAACGGAACCGTGGTGCTGGAAGGAAAGGACAAAAGCCTTTCTTACGCCGCCTGCGACTTCCTGGAGCAGGAAGTGGGGATGAACTACTGGGGCGGTGGAGAGTATGATCTTCCCCGTGTCAACACAGTCACGGTGCGTCCCAGGACCGAGATTCCGGCTTTTCGTTACCGGCAATGCAGCCACTATCTCCTGAGGGAAGACCCGCTGCTGCGTACCTGGATGCGCCTGGAAGAGCCTTCCGACCTGTTTGTAGACAATCTCTGGGTCCATACCTGCAACCGCCTGCTGCCCGCATCCCGTTACGGAGCCGAGCATCCGGAGTATTATGCCTACTACGGCGGCAAACGCCACCCCGGCAGCGCCAGCCAGTGGTGTCTGAGCAACCCGGACGTCCTGGAAATCGTCTGCGGAACCCTTGACAGCCTGTTCCACGCACACCCTCAGCAGAACTGTATTTCCATCTCACAGAACGATGGATCAGACACTTACTGTCGCTGTCCGGCCTGCCAGGCCATTATGGATGAGGAGGGGAGTCCCTCAGGGCCCATCCTTCGCTTTGTGAATGCCGTGGCGGAGCGTTTTCCTGACAAGGAAATCTCTACGCTTGCGTATCTGTTCTCTGTGAAGCCGCCCAAAGTAACCAAGCCGCGGCCCAATGTGAACATTATGCTCTGCGACATAGACTGCCGCCGGCAGACCTCCCTGCCCGAAAACCCCTCCGGACAGGAGTTTATGAGGCATCTGGAGGGCTGGAGCGCCATCTGCAACAACATTTTCCTCTGGGACTACGGCATTAACTTTGACAACTATCTCTCCCCTTTCCCTAACTTGCAGACTATCAAGGACAATATGGTCATTTTCCGCGACCACGGCGTCCAGATGCACTTCTCGCAAATCAACAGCTCCCGCGGCGGAGACTTTGCAGAATTGAGGCCCTATCTGGTTTCCAAGCTTATGTGGAACCCTTCGGCCAGCCTGGATTCGCTGGAAAGGCACTTCTGCGAGGCCTATTATGGCAATGCAGCACCTTATATACTACATTATATCCATACGCTGGAGGGCGCTGCGGTGGCCACGGACGTAGATCTGTTCATCTACGACTCCCCCGTTTCCTACAAAGGAAATATCCTGCAACCCGCGCTTCTGAAGCGTTACAATGCCCTTTTTGACCAGGCCGAAGCTGCCGTGGCCCACCAGCCCCTGCAGCTTTCCCGCGTGCGGCGCACGCGCCTGCCGCTACAATATTCGGCCCTGGAGATAGCCAGAACGGACATTAACCGGAATAACGTGGCGGTAGAAAAGGATCTGGACCTGTTTGAAAGCCGGATCCGGGAGTTTCAGGTTCCCAGCCTGAACGAGCGCGCCAACAGCCCGCTGGACTACTGTGAGCTGTACCGCAAACGGTATCTGAGCTCTCCGGAAGGCAACCTGGCCTACGGGCGCCCCGTTACCTTTACCATAGAACCCCGTCCCAGATACGCTCAGTTGGGTCTTACAGCCCTTACGGACGGCCTGTTCGGCGGTGCCGGCTATGTAGAAAGCTGGGTGGGCTGGGAAGGCACGGACGCCGATTTCACCATTGATTTGGGCGCCATCAAGCCCATCCACGAGATAGGGGCCGATTTTCTGCGCCAGATTGGCGCCTGGGTCCTGGAACCCAAGGCCGTACGCTTCCTGGTTTCGGACGACGGAAAGAATTTTCGGCCTTTTGACTACGTACAGCTGGAAGAAAACCGCAGCGGGACCATTGAGTTTACGCCCGTGACGGGAAAAGGCCTCACCAAAGCCCGCTATGTGCGCATACAGGTAGAGGGCGTGAAAGATTGCCCGGAATGGCATTACGGCGTGGGCAACCCCTGCTGGTTCTTTATTGACGAAGTATGGGTGAAGTAGGAAAGCAAATATTTGCTATCTTTGCATAAACAGCATTTAAAATGGCAGAATCATTCTCTGAGATAGGTAAAATCCAGGCCATCGAGCAGCTTTATCAGCTGTCGGCATACAATCCCGTAAGCGGGCTCAGCTATACTTCCCCCAAGGGCGGGCGCATTACCACCGCGTCCCGTATGTATCTGGAAGGCATAGATTTCAATCTGGTGTACTTTCCCCTCAAACACCTGGGCTACAAGTGCGTAGTGGGTGTAGTGGGTGAGCTGTACGCCGCCCTGGCCGCCCCCAAGCTCCTCAATGTGGTGCTGGGCGTTTCGGCCAAGTTGGACTTTCCCCAGATCAAAGAGCTGTGGATGGGCATTACGGTGGCCGCCAAGGAACATGGCTTCGAGGCGGTGAACCTGGACCTTCAGCCTTCCAATAACGGGTTGTACCTGTCCTTAAGCGCTACCGGAGAAACGGCTATCCTCACAGAGAAACGCCGTCTGGCCGCCAAATCCAAGGAGCTTATCTGCGTTTCCGGCAGT
>JAEEQI010000190.1 GCA_016285215.1 Bacteroidales bacterium
TATATTCTCGGTGGTTACTCCAATTTGACCTTTGTTTGCCATATTAATGATTCTTTTATACTCAATTTTGACGACATAGGAGTAGTCAAATTATGAGCCAAAAGCATTCTGCTGACAAATTGGCAGATAGATTACAAACATATGGTCTGGCAGTTAGCGCGAGACAATACAATTCTCAATAGTAACCTTCTGGAAGCCCAGGTCGTTCCAGCAGACCAGGGGAGAGAGGGTTCCGGTAAGACCGGTGGCCACAATGTCCCTCATCGTGAGGTCTTCGGCCACCGATCCTTCTCTTACGGAGGTGGCAACCGGCGAAGACAGGCCGTGCATACTCAGGTCCAGCAGATAGATGTGGCGGGCCGTTCCTTGGGCCTTGCCCCAGGCACCGGGCTCCAGTTCAATGCCAAAGAGCATATTGTTGCGGCGGGCCTCTCCGCTGGTGCGGTGCGGGTACACGCCCGGGCCGTGCAGGACGCAGCTGCTCACCGTCAGGTCCTCGGAAGGCATAATCATCCGAATGCCGTTGCAGGAAGAGTTGATGTCGCAGGCGTTGATGAGCATATGGTTCCAGTAGCCGCCGGCTATGCAGTCGTCTCCGGTTTGGAACTTGCAGCGGCGGATGACGCCGTTGTTGCAGCCGCGGATGTGGATGCCGTCCCAGCCTTCCGTGATGAGCAGATCCTCAAAGACGGGATTCTCCAGCGCATAGCCCAGGAAGGCATAATTGGCCGCCCGGGTGATGTGGACGCCGCTCATATGGAAATCCTGGGCTTCGGCCACTATGATGGTGTGCGGGCCGCGCATATTCTCTTCTCCGCGCTCGTCAAATACGTGCACGCCGTCAATGGTGCCTTCTCCGGTGATGGAGGCGTTCTTTACGCCGGCGCCAATGAGGAAGGCCTTCATCCACTGGCGGTCGTTGACGCAGTTGGAATTGGCCGTTCCGTTGCCGCTGTCATAGCGGGTAAGGTCGTGCTCCGGGATGTACGGCTCATAGGCATCCGGGTCTTCCACGCCCTGCAGCAGAGCCCCTTTCTCCAGGTGCAGATCCACATTGTCGCGAAGATAAAGGGTGGCCGAAAGGAAAGTCCCTTCCGGAATGACCACCTGTCCTCCGCCGGCCTGGGCGCACTGGTCCAGGGCCTGTTGGATGGCTTCCGTGCAAACGGCGCCGGGCTGGGCACCGTAATCGGTAATGTTGAAGACGGCGGGCTGGGAAGTGCAGGCTGCGGCAACTAGCAGCAGGAAGGGAAGGATGCGTTTCATAGGATGATTTGACGAATGAAAGGGGTCTGGTACTGGTAGGCCAGTTTGGTAAGATCCCAGCCGGGCTGGGTAAGGATGAGGGCGGCCTTTTTGCCGCGGGTGATGGAGCCGTACTCGGTGCTCACGCCCATAGCATAAGCGCTGTTGAGGGTAACGGCGTTGAAGGCCTCGATGGGTGTCAGACGCATACGGATGCAGCCCAGGGCCATCACAAAGCGCATATCGCCGGAAGGCGACGAGCCGGGATTGTAATCGCTGGCCAGCGCCACGCCCAGACCCGCCTTCAGGAACTCCCTGGCCCGCCCGTAGGGGAGACCCAGGAAGAAGGAAGAGCCCGGCAGCATAGTGGGCATGGTCCAGGTATCTTTAAGGGCCGAAATTTCGGCGTCCGTGGTCCGCTCCAAGTGATCTACGGAGAGCGCCTTGTGCTTCACGCCCACCTGTACGCCGCCGCTGACGGCCAGCTCGTTGGCGTGGATCTTAGGGGTGAGAAGGTGCTCCGCCGCCGTGAGAATCCGGTCCGTATCCTCCACGGTGAAGAAGCCCTCGTCACAGAAGACATCCACAAAGTCGGCGTACTCCGCCGCCTCCGGAATCATATCAATGACCTCTTGGACATAGGCCTCGTGGGTGAAGCCCCGCCCCACGGCGTGGGCCCCCAGGAAGGTGCTTTTAACCTTGGCGGGAACGCTCTCTCCAATGCGGCGGATCACGCGCAGCATCTTGAGCTCATCGGCCTTGTTGAGGCCGTAGCCGCTCTTGATTTCCAGGGCTACGGTGCCCTTGTCCATCATCTCCTTGACCCGGCCGAGGGACTGCTTCAGCAGCTCATCTTCGGAGGTGCGGTGCAGGAGGTCGGCCGAATTCAGGATGCCACCGCCCCGCGCCGCAATCTCCTCGTAGCTGAGGCCGTTGATCTTGTCCAGAAACTCGCCGTCGCGGCTTCCGGCATACACCACGTGCGTATGGCTGTCGCAAAAGCCCGGAATGACCATACCGCCCTGGGCGTCGATGGCAGAAGATACGCTCGCTTCGCTCGGTATGACAGAATTGCCAAAGTCAACGATCCGGCCATCCTCTATGGCCAGCCAGGCGTTCTCCAGGGCACCGGTTTGGCCCTGCACCTCACCTTCCACCCGAAGAACGCCTTCCGGCTGAATCCCTACCAGCAGACCTATATTCTTAATAATCATAGTTATAACTTTTCTCTAAGGTATACCTTAGAGATATTTTTCATTCTTTATAAATTCTACGGATTTGGCTATGAGGGGACTCATGTAGGTGTCAGTTTGGACAAAGGGGACCACCTTGCGATAGTCTGTGAAGATGCGCTCCAGCCAGGGGGAGGACTTGGCCGGACGGCGGAACTCCAGGGCCTGGGCGGCGTTGAAGAGTTCGATGGCCAGGACCGTTTCTACGTTGTCCACAACCCGCACCAGCTTGGTGGCGCTGTTGGAGCCCATAGAAACGTGGTCTTCCTGGCCCTGGGAGGAGGGAATGGAGTCGCAGGAGGCGGGCCAGCAGAGACCCTTGTTCTGGGAAACGATGCTGGCGGCGGTGTACTGCGGAATCATAAAACCGCTGTTGAGGCCGGGCTCGGTGACCAGGTATTTGGGCAGGCCGCGCAGGCCGTGGATGAGCTGGTAAGTGCGGCGCTCGGAGATGCTGGCCAGTTCGCTCATGGCTATGGCCAGGGAGTCCATGGGAATGGCAATGGGCTCTCCGTGGAAGTTGCCGGCGCTGATCACCATGTCCTCGTCCGGGAAGATATTGGGATTGTCGGTGGCCGAATTAATCTCGTTCTCAATCACCGATTTCACATACAAAATATTGTCCTTGACGGCACCGTGCACTTGCGGGATGCAGCGGAAACTGTAGGGATCCTGAACGTGCTCCTTGGGACGGTTGATGAGCTCGCTGCCCTCCAGCACCTCCATAAACTTCTTACCGGTGAGGATTTGCCCGGTATGGGGCCGAAGCTGATGGGTGAGGGGGAGGAAAGGCTCGATGCGGCCGTCGTAGGCATCCAGGGACATAGCGCCAATCAAATCGGCCCATCGGCTCAGGCGCATACTCTTGAGGATGCTCCAGATGGCGTGTGCGCTCATAAACTGCGTGCCGTTGAGAAGGGCCAGGCCTTCCTTGCTCTGCAGGGTAATGGGCTCCCAGCCTTTCTCCTTCCAGACATCGGCCGCCTGGCGCACCTCTCCTTTATAGAGGACTTCTCCCAGGCCGATGAGGGGCCGGCTCAGATGGG
>JAEEQI010000031.1 GCA_016285215.1 Bacteroidales bacterium
ACGGTTTTCCACGATATGCAGTCCCTGAAGCTCAGTGAGAAGTTCCACCTGCGTTACTTTGCCCTGCATATTGAAGACCTGTCCACCGCCGCCGTCAAGGTGGCCGAACAGCTCTCCGTAATGTCCATCAAGCGCAGCCTGTAGCTTATGTTCCTCCCGCTGGTCACACTGCTTGTTGCCCTCTTCGCCCTGGGAATTCCGCTCCTGCTTAGGGAGTATCCCGTGGTACTGGGCTGCATCCGTGCCACCGGGGCTTCCGAGCGTTGGCCTGTGAAATTCATCCTGCCGCTTTTGGCCGCGGCGGGCCTGCTGGCCCCTTTCTTCGTGGCGGTTCACAGCCGGCCCCTGTTGTGGGAAGCGGTTCCTTCCTGCGACCTGCCGTCTGTCATTGCCATTTGTGCCGGCACCGTGGCGGCCGTTATGATTTCTACCGTCATCCATCGTTGGACGGCCGTCCCCTATGCCTTCCTGGGTTCCATTCTGGGGTGCCAGCTTATGGTGAACGGCCATATTGACCAGCTCCAGCTGTGGGGCCTGGTGGGCAGCTGGGTAGCGGCTCCGCTGCTGTGCTGCCTGCTGTGCGCCCTGCTCTCCTGGGCTCTGCACCGCTATGCCAGCCGGGGCGGACGGCACCTGGCCGTGGTAGACCAGCGCCTGCTGGCGGGCTCCGTAGCAGCTTCTATTCTTCTGGTGGCCGCCTGGGCCTGGAACCTGGCTCCCATCACGGCCCTCTTCCCCAGACTGGTACTGGGAAGCGGAAACATCCCGGCCTTCCTCACGCTGGGCGTTCTGTTTTTCCTTTTCCTCTTAAATATCCGCAGTGTGCGCGCGCATACCGTGAGCCTCGCAGAAAACGACCTGGATTTTGGCGCCAGCTATCTTCTGGCCATCCTCCTTTCTATGACGGTTTGCTTCGGCCTGTTCTCCTGGGAGGGCATTGCCCGGGTGGGCCTGCAGCCCACGCCCCTCAGCGCCTGCGCCCTTCTGGTGGCGGCCCTGGCGGGCGTCAGCTTTAGCCGGCGCGAAGCCGTGGTGGCGGGGTCCGATATCCTTCAGAGTGTGGCCGCCTGCGGAGCTGCTCCGCTCCTGGGCATTCTGATTACTTACTGCCTGAGTCTGATCCTGGACGTGAGCCCGGAAGCCTCCGGCAACACCGGCTGGAACACCCGGCTGCTACCTACCCTCATCCTGGTGGGCGTGGTGGTGATGTCGGCCGCCATCTATTTTTACGTGCGCGTGGGGCAGAGCGAAGCCCGACGCCGGCAGATGCTCCAGTCCCGCGAAGAGCAGGTCTACTCAACGCAGAAATCCCTTTCGGCCCTGGAAGTGAGGGTGGAAACCCACGAGAAGGACCTTCTTAACAAGCTGGATATCAAGCGCAAGGAGCTGGTGGACTTTGCCGTGGGCGTGAGCGAGCAGAAGGCCTTTATGGAGCAGGTTTATGCCAGCCTGGCCAGTGCCAGGGAACTCCCTTCCGGTCCCGCCAAGGATGCCGCCCTGGAGGAGATTCTCTCCCAACTGCGGCAGCGGATGTACTTTACCCGGGAGATGAACGATTTCTATGCCCGCACGGAGGTCCTGCACCGCGACTTCAATATGCGCCTCAAGGAAGCCTTCCCGGAACTGACGGAAAGCGAGCGCAAGCTGGCAAACCTGCTGCGCCAGGGCTTCTCTTCCAAGTACATTGCCTCCCTTATGAATATTACTCCCAAAAGCGTGGAGATAAGCCGATACAGACTGCGGACCAAACTGGGTCTTAAACGCAGTGATAATCTTGTACAATATATAAAATCAATTTAACTAACCAATTTTTACAGCTATGCGTAAACTAACCTCTGTGATTGCAATCGTGCTGCTGACTGCGTCTGCAGCCTTTGCGCAGAAAGCCGTCAAGTACAACCAGTACGGCGTGGCCGTAGAATCCGAAGTCCTGGATGCCGAATCTCAGGACGGATTCCTGGTCATCGGATCCCCCAACAGCAACTACAAGATCTGGTTCGACAACCGTATCCAGGTAGATATGGCCGGATTCTTTGGTGCTCCTTCCTATGCAGACCCTATCGGTAACGGTATCAGCATCCGCCGCGCCCGCTTTGCTATGAAGGCCCAGCTGGACAGCAAATGGTACGGTGAGTTTGATATGGACCTGGCCGACGGTCTGGTAGAACTCAAGGACGCCCTCATCCGTTTCACCGGTGTTCCCAACCTGGAACTCCAGGCCGGTAACTTCAAGGAGAATTTCTCCATCCAGCGCAACACCTCTTCCCGTTACCTGATGTTTATGGAACGTCCTATGGTGTGCTCCGCCCTGGCTCCTTCCCGTCACCTGGGCTTCAACGCCAAGTACGACAATCCCTGGCTGTGGGCCTCTGTGGGCTTCTTTGCCCAGGAAGGTGCCGGCTCTGAGGAAATCACCAACGTACAGGACAACAACAAGGACTTCGGCCGCGGTATCAGCTTCAAGAACAAGACCGGATATGCCGTGACCACCAAGATTGTCTTCCGTCCCCTGTTCAAGTTGGAGAACGCAGGCCTGCACATTGGCTTTGCCCACTCCTTCCGCACCACGCTGCTCAACCAGGCTACCGGCGAATGGGGCACCTATCGCGCCAGCGCCCGTAACTCCACCAGCATCAACCGCAAGAAGTATATCGACACCAACAACCTCAAGGACTACGAGTACAATCACCTCTGGACGGTGGAACTGGCCGGTCACGTGGGTGGTCTGCGCTATGAGGCCGCTTACATTGGCGACAATGTCCACTACAAGGGCACCAAGCTCGTGAACAACTTTGGTGGCTGGTATGTACAGGCCGGTTATCTCCTCTTTGGCGGCAAGCAGCGTTACGACGCCAAGGGCGCCAAGTACACCCGTGCCGAGCGCGGCAAGAAATGGGGAGACCTGGAGCTCTGCGCCCGCTATGAGTACTGCAACCTCAACGACACCCGCGCCAATGCCAAGGATGTCGTTTACGGTGGCAGCGCCGAGGCTTATACCGTGGGTCTGAACTGGTGGATTACCAACAACGTTCGTTTCCAGTTCAACTACCAGTACAACAACAACGACCGTTATGCCAACGGTAAGGACAAGCTGAACGTGGGTCTGGATGCCCTGGGTCAACCTACCAAGGATTTCACCAAGGTGGTGGCTCCCAACGGCAAGGCCGGCGTAGATTATCATATGCTTTCCCTGCGTCTCGAAGTGGACTTCTAGTAGTTTAACGTAAAAACAGACTTTAGTCATGAAAAAGATATTTATCATTACCGCTGCGGCCATTCTGGCCCTTACCGGATGCGTAAAGGACGAAATCTACAAAGGCCCCACCAAGATTGAAAAGGTGGTCTTTACGCCCGAAGCTCCCACTTCCAACGATCAGGTGACCGTAGTCCTTACGGTGAGCGGTCTCCAGGCCGTCACAACGGCTACCCTGTATTACGGCAATGCCGCCGTTCCTATGACTCCGGACAACAGCGGATACGGATTCAAGGGTACCATCCCCGCCATGCCCGACGGTACGGAGGTTACCTTCAACATCAAAGTCATCAACGAGGCCGATTTCGAAACCGTTTCTGACAACTACTCCTACAAGGTAGGTGACCCTGCCACCGACTGGACCAAGCTCAAGATCAACGAGGTATATGGTGCCGGTGCCGATGATGAGAAGTTCTTCGAACTCTACAACGGCAGCGACTTCCCCATCAAGCTCACCGGCGTGACCATCCACAAGGATGAGGCACTCTGCTGGACCGGTATTGACGGTGAAGTAGTTGAAGCCAAGGGCGTATTTGCCATCGTCGGTGCCAAGGGAACCACGGAAAGAGGTTTCTCCAGCGGCTTCTCTTCCAAGAAGAGCGTGCTCATCGAGCTCTTTGATATCAAGGGCAACAAGATTGATCAGTTCCAGCGTGGTGAGAAAGACGCCGAAGGCAAATGGGGCGCCAGCCTGCCCGATGTAAAACCGAACTCCTGGCAGCGCATTCCCGACGGTACGGGTGCTTTTAAGATTGCCGCTCCCACCTGTAAGGCTAAGAACGCTACTTCCGGAACGGATGACCCTGACGTAAAACAGTAATTATAAATAACTTAAACAATTATGGCAGAACTTAAGATTGGCGAGATTTCCAAACCTCGCTTCGAATTCCGCAGCTTCGGTCAGTGCTTCTGCGAAGCTCACAAGAGAATGGCCCGTCTGTCCGCCCCCGTGCCCGAGAAGGTTTGGGAACGCACCAGCGATGAGATTTACATCATCAGCGCCAAGAACGATATCAACAATACCAAGATCCGTGACGGCAAGATGGACATCAAGACCTATGTCCAGACCGTAGACGGCTTTGAGCAGTGGAACCCCCTGATGAAGGGTGAATTCCCCATCTCCCGCGAAGTGCTGGAGAAGGAAGTATTCCCCGCCTTTATGGTAGAGATGCCCAAGCTCACCAAGGACACCTACACTTTTGAGGAATTCCTTGCCATGGTCAAGGCCAACAAGGACCTGGCCGCCGTGCGTGTGCACAAGCAGCGCTTTGGCTATATGGTGAACAACACCATCTGCGAAGTGGGTAACGTCCTTATCAACGGCGCCAAAGTGGTCACCATCAACTCCGAGTCCACCGAGATTGAAGACATCAAGAAGACCGTAGCCGACTGCCACCTGGAGGGTGTCGAGAACATCAACTACCTTCAGGCCATCAAGCGCGTGATTGGTATGAGTGACAAACCTTTAGCAAACGAATAAGCCATGGCACAGGAAATTGAGAAAAAGTTTTTGGTAAAGGGCGATTTCAAGGCCGATGCCTTCAAAGCCACCCGCATCACCCAGGGTTATCTTTCCTCCGTGCCGGAGCGCACCGTGCGCATCCGCGTGAAGGGCGATAAGGGCTTCATCACCGTCAAGGGAATTGGCAACGCTTCCGGCGCCGCCCGTTTCGAGTGGGAGAAGGAAATCCCCGTGGATGAGGTAAAGGCCCTTCTGGACCTGGCCGAACCCGGCGTGATTGACAAGACCCGCTACCTGGTGAAAAACACCGACGGAAAGCACACTTGGGAAGTGGACGAGTTCTACGGCGACAACGACGGCCTCACCGTGGCCGAAGTGGAACTGGAGGACGAGAACGAACCCTTCGACAAACCCGCATGGCTGGGCGAAGAGGTCACCGGCGACCCCAAGTACTTCAACTCCATGCTTATGAAGAACCCTTATAAGAACTGGAAGTAAAGTTATGACAACAGATAACAAGACAAAGGCGGCCTTTGATCCGCTGGACATGAACAACTACAAGGTGGAGAAACTGCCCAAGATGCAGAAATCCAAGTTTGAGATCTGGATGGCCCGCCTGGGTGGTCCTTTGGCTCTGGCCGTCTTTGTCTGGATCTGTTGGTTCTGTCACATCGGCTTTATCGACAACCTGGATCAGAGTCTCCTGGCCACCACGGCGCAAAAGCGCCTGGACGCCCTGGGACTGGACGGATTCATCCGTGCCAACTATGCCATGCTGGGCATCTTTGCGGCCAGTCTGATCCTGTGGATGACGGAAGCCATTCCCAATTATCTAACGTCCCTGATCCTGATCCTGGGTGTGGTTCTGTTTAACGTAACCACCCAGAAAGAAGCCCTGGCTCAGCTGGGTCACCCGGTAATGTGGCTCAATATCCTGAGCTTCGTGCTGGCTTCCATGCTGGTAAAAACCCAGTTTGCCAAGCGCCTGGCGCTGGCCTTTGTGATCAAGTTTGGCCGAAGCGCCAAAGGGGTGCTGTGGAGTTTCCTGGTCATCAACCTGGTGCTGAGTGCCTTTATCTCGGCCACCACGGTGAAGGCCACCATTATGCTCCCTATCTTTATGGTGATTTGTGCCATCTACGGCGCCTCCGACGGGCACCGCAATAATTTTGGCCGCAACCTGGTAATCCAGAATCTGTTCCAGGTCAATATTGGAGCCAATGCCTTCTATACGGGCAGCGGCGCCCATCTTCTGGCCATCTCCCTCATTGCAGGATTCGTCGGCTCCTGCAACTTCGGCTATGCCGACTGGTTAGTGGCAGTGGGTCCTATGAGTGTCATTATTCTGGTTGTGGGTCTGCTGCTAGGTATGTATGTATTCTTCCCCATGAAAAAGGAAGAGCAGGTACCTCAGATTGAAGGAGGTATCGAACGACTGAAAAACGAACTGGCAGCTATGGGTAAGATGAGCCAGCAGGAATGGCGTGCCGTTGGCATCTTCCTGCTGGTCCTCTTCCTGTGGATTACCAAGGGAACGTTCCACAACATCGACGAGACCATCGTGGCCCTCATTGGCGCCGTCCTGGCTCTGATTCCGGGCGTAGGTGTGGTGAAGTGGAACGATGTAGACATTCCCTGGCACCTGATGCTCTTCAGCGCCGGTGCTTATACGCTGGGCAGCGGACTCAACGCCACGGACCTCCCCAATACCATGGTGAACGCAGCCTTCGATTCCCTGGGAATTACCTCCGATACGCCCTTCTGGGTGCTCTATGTCATTCTTACCTTCCTGATGATGTATTCCGGTCTGGTGTTCCAAAGCAAGACCATCCGGACAATGGTGTTCGTCCCCATTGCCCTGGGCGTGGAGAAGCGTTTTGGCTTCCCGCCCATGAGCCTGGCCCTGCCGGTCTCCATGCTCATCGAACACTGCTACGTGCTCCCTTTCAACAGCAAGCCTGCCGCCTTGCTGTATAACACCAACCAATACAGCCAGACCGATGCCTTCAAGTATGGCATTACCATGATGACCTTCTCCTGGCTGCTCATCCTTTTGTTTGGGCAAACCGTGCTCAAGTGGTTACACATCACGCCCGGCTTGTTTTAATCATTGATAAAAGTTATTTTTGGATATGGAAATCGATTGGGTTCTGATATTCCGGCTGGTTGCAGCGGGACTGTTGGGTGGCCTCATTGGTCTGGAACGGGAGTTCCGTGCCAAGGAAGCGGGCGTGCGTACCCATTTTATCGTCGCTTTGGGCAGTGCCCTTTTCATGATTATCTCCGAGTTTGCTTTCGGTGAAAAGCAACACGATGCCGCCCGTGTAGCGGCCCAGGTAGTCTCCGGTATCGGCTTCATTGGTGCCGGCGTCATTATCTTCCAGCGCAATGTGGTGCGTGGTATCACCACGGCCGCCGGCCTGTGGGTGGCGGCCGCAATCGGCCTGGCCTGCGGAGACGGAATGTTTGCCGTGGCCATTGCCGCCACGCTCCTTACCGTGCTGTGCCTGGAGATGATGCACTTTGTAAACCTCCACTACAGTGAAAAACTGGTGGACATAACCCTGATCCCGGACAAGCCGTACGAGCTCCCCACTCTTCCCCAGCGGCTTAAGGAGCAGAAAGTGAGCGTACAGAGCTATGCCTTGTCCAACGGAAAGGTCCATCTGACCCTGCGTCTCCGGCAGAGAGATTATCTGAACTCCCTCCAGAAACTGATTAACACCCTGGACGGTTTCACCGTCGAAGAAATCAACTAACTTTAAACACACTATGACTAATCTGTTTTACCTGGTGCCCGTTGCGGCACTTGTGGCACTGCTCTTTGCCTGGATCTTCTTCCGCCAGATGTTCAAGGAGAGTGAAGGGACTCCCACAATGAAAGAAATTGCCCAGTACGTGCGCGAAGGCGCCATGGCGTATTTGAGGCAACAGTATAAGGTGGTTATTATAGTTTTTATTGTGCTGGCCATCTTCTTTGCCATCCTGGCCTATGGCTTTGGTGTGCAGAATCCTTGGGTGCCGTTTGCCTTCCTCACCGGCGGCTTCTTCAGCGGTCTGGCTGGTTTCGTGGGCATGAAGACGGCTACCTATGCCAGTGCCCGTACGGCCAATGCCACTATGCGCAGCCTCAATGCCGGCCTTAAGATTGCCTTCCGCAGCGGCGCCGTGATGGGCCTCACTGTGGTGGGCCTGGGCCTTTTGGATATCTCCATCTGGTGGGTGGTTCTCAACGCTTTTGTTGAGGAAGCTACACCCGCTCAGACTCTGGTAGTGATTACCACCACCATGCTCACCTTTGGCATGGGCGCTTCCACGCAGGCCCTGTTTGCCCGTGTGGGCGGCGGTATCTACACCAAGGCCGCCGACGTAGGGGCCGATATTGTTGGTAAAGTGGAGCAGGATATCCCCGAGGACGACCCTCGCAACCCCGCCACCATTGCCGACAACGTGGGCGACAACGTGGGTGACGTGGCCGGTATGGGAGCCGACCTCTATGAAAGCTACTGCGGTTCCATTCTGGCTACTATGGCCCTGGGAGCTTCGGCCTTCTTTACGCAGGGTATAGACATCCAGATGAAGGCCATCCTGGCCCCTATGGTCATTGCCGCCATTGGCGTGGTGCTGTCCATCCTGGGCATCTTTGTGGTGCGTACCAAGGAAGGCGCCAATCTGAAGGACCTGCTGGGCTCCCTGAGCCGCGGCACCAATCTCTCGGCCGTGCTCATTGCCATCCTGTCCTTTGGCGTATTCTATCTGCTGGGCTTTGACGGTCAGAGCGGTCTTCCCAAGTGGTGGCAGCTAGCCCTGAGCGTGCTCAGCGGCCTGCTGGCCGGTGTAATCATTGGTAAGGTAACGGAGTTCTATACATCCCATTCCTACCGTCCCACCCGCAAGCTGGCTTCCAGCGCACAGACCGGTCCGGCCACCGTGGTCATCAACGGCGTGGGCCTGGGTATGCGCTCCACGGCCATTCCCGTGATTACCATTGCCATAGCCATCCTGCTGGCCTACGGCTTTGCCACCAACTTCGTATACTCTACCGCCACCCTCAGCCTGGGCCTTTACGGCATCTCCATCGCTGCTGTGGGTATGCTCTCTACCCTGGGTATCACCCTGGCCACCGACGCCTACGGCCCCATTGCCGACAACGCCGGCGGCAATGCCCAGATGAGCGAGCTGGATCCTTCCGTGCGCGAAAAGACGGACGTGCTGGATTCCCTGGGCAACACTACCGCCGCTACCGGCAAGGGCTTTGCCATTGGTTCGGCCGCCCTTACGGCCCTGGCCCTGCTGGCCTCCTACATTGAAGAGCTCAAGATTGGCTTCAGCCACATTGGAAAGACGGTTCTGGAAGTGGGAGACCGCACCGTGGATACCCTTTCGGCCTCCATTACCGATATCGTTGAGTATTACGACATTACCCTTATGAACCCTATGGTGCTGGTGGGCATTTTCATTGGCTCTATGATGGCCTTCCTGTTCTGTGGCCTCACTATGAACGCCGTGGGCCGTGCCGCCGCCAAGATGGTGGTGGAAGTCCGTCGCCAGTTCCGGGAGATGAAGGGCATCCTGGAAGGGACCCAGCGTCCGGATTATACCAGTTGCGTGCGCATCTCCACCAAGGCTGCCCAGCAGGAGATGATCTATCCCTCCATCCTGGCCATCGTGGTCCCGATGCTGGTGGGTGTGATCCTGGGTCCTGCGGGCGTGATTGGCCTGCTGGCCGGCGGTCTTGGCGCAGGCTTTGTGCTGGCCATCTTCCTGGCCAACTCCGGCGGAGCCTGGGATAATGCCAAGAAGTACGTGGAAGAGGGTAATTTCGGCGGAAAGAACTCCCCGGCCCACAAGGCCACCATCGTGGGAGACACCGTTGGCGACCCCTTCAAGGACACCTCCGGCCCTTCCCTCAACATCCTCATCAAGCTTATGAGTATGGTCTCCATAGTGATGGCCGGCCTCACCGTGATGCTGCACTAAGTCCGTGGATGTAAGTCCGTGAGATATAACAGATTAAGCAATTGTCCCCTGGTCAAAAAAACCAGGGGACAATTATGTTATGCGCTAGTGATTAGACAGTTGTACCCACAGGTATTTAGGTCGAGGAGGATATTGGAAGAAAATGATTACCTTTGTAAGTTATGAGTACAAAGCAGGTTCTCATATTCTTCCTGGGCATTTTTGCGGCGTTGGGCGTGCTGTGGCTGGTTTTTCCGGCCGATGGCATAGCCGCCGGTCCGCTCACCCTCCGCTATGCTTCTTACCGGCGCTCGCTGGCCGATGCCAAACTGGCCAAGGTGAACGTGGACTCGGTGCTGCGCGGTGTGGACGCCCGCTTCCGGATGGAAGATGATACCCTGCACTACTATCGTACCTTCTTCTACGAGAACCCGGACCGCATCTACCTGCCGGAAGACGATTTCCGTTTCTTTGACCCGCTGTTCCGCCAGCTGGAGCAGGCGCAGGAACACGAGAAAACCGTCCGCATCCTGCATTACGGAGACTCTCAGATAGAGATGGACCGTATCAGCCAGGACCTCCGGGACGGCCTCCAGGAGCGTTTTGGCGGTTTGGGTACGGGCTTCTTCCCGGCCCTTAGCAATGTCCCTTCGGCCTCTGTTTCCAAGAGTGCCAGCGGCTCTTTTGTCCAGTACACTATGTACGGCGACTCCACCACGGTGCGGGCCGGACACAACCGCTACGGCCTGCTGGCCCAGGTGGTCCAGCTCAGCGGCGGCGGCACGGTGAGCCTTCGCGCTTCCAAGAGCAAGTACGCCAAGGAAAAGACCAAGGAATTCACCACCGTGGGCGTGCTGTACGGCCGCGCCAGCCAGGGCTTTGAGCTCAAGGTAGTGGCCGATACCCTCACCCCTCAGGTAGTAACGGAAACCGGAGAGAACGGCCTGGTGTACCAGACCTGGCACTTCGCCCGTCCCGTCCAGAAAGCCTCCGTCCAGATAAAGGGAAGTGCCGAAATCTACGGCATCAGCACCGACGGAGACGGCGGAGCGGCCGTGGACAACGTCCCCCTCCGCGGCTGCTCGGGAACCATCTTCACCCGCATCTCCAAGCCGCTGATGCAGGAAAGCCTGGCTATGACGGACACCCGTCTCATTATCCTGCAGTTTGGCGGCAACTATATGCCGGTTACCCGCAATACCCGGATTATTGAACAGTACCAGGAGCAGATAGCAGACCAGATCCAATACTTCCACGAGGTAGCCCCACAGGCCAAAATCCTGTTCATAGGCCCCTCCGATATGGGCAAGAGCGTGAACGGCCGCGTGGTAACCTGGCCCCGCCTGCCGGAGCTGGTGGATTCCCTCAAGGCCACGGCGCTCCGCAACGACGCCGCCTACTGGGACCTCTACCGGATGATGGGCGGAGAAAACTCTATGGTACAGTGGGTCGGTCACAATCCGCCGCTGGCCGGTCCGGACTACATTCACTTTACCCCTCTGGGGGCCCAGAAAGTGGGTGAGACCCTATCCAAGTCCCTGTTAACCTATTATGATTTTTACCAGCTCCGGAAGACCTATCCCCGGGAGCGACAGATGATGATGGAGAAATGATGAGAAAGCGTTTGATTTTG
Organism: Bacteroidales bacterium; assembly: GCA_016285215.1. The sequence continues at coordinate 11,308 of JAEEQI010000031.1, forward strand.
TGTGTGTTGCTGTTGGGAACGCTGCTGCCTGCCGGGGCCCGCAAGCTGCCGTTTATGCGCCCGGACAAGAGTCGGATCCAGTATCCGGCCGGGTCGTCGCCGGACTATGCCCTCTTTCTGAGGAAGCTGGATACCTTGCTCCTTACCGGAGATACGGATGTGAAGGTGCTGCATATGGGCGGCTCCCACGTGCAGGGCGGCACAATGACCGACCGCCTTCGCAAGCATTTTCTCTCTTTAAGATACGGAATGGACGGCGGCCGCGGCCTGGTTTTCCCCTTCTCGGCAGCCGGCACCAACACCCCTGCCAGCTATATCTCTTCCTGGCAGGGCTCGTGGGAGAGCGTAACCTGCCTCAAGCCCCGGGATAAGGACCTGGGCGTGAGCGGTATGGCCGTGACGGCGCGCGACACTTCGGCCCGTATTGTCATTGACCTGGTTCTCAAAGAGACGCAGCTGTTGCAGCAGCACTACGCCTTCAACAAGGTGGACGTGCTGGGAGAAGGCTCGCTGGAGCCCGTCCTCATCCTGCACGGCAAAGACACCGTAAGGGGCGTGCACGGAAGCCAGCTCAGCCATTTTGACCTTCCGTACTATACCGACTGGCTGCAGGTGGCCTTCAAGGGCAAGGGGACCTATACCCTCCGCGGCCTGTATCTGGACCGTCCCACGCGGGGCTTCACCATGAGCGAAGCCGGCGTCAACGGCGCCTCCACCCATTCCTGGCTGCAGTGCAGCCTGCTGGCCGAAGACCTTCGCCGCGTGCGTCCCGACCTGGTCATCTTCTCCATTGGCATCAACGACATCCAGGGGGCCGATTTTGACGACACCCGCTTCAAAGCCAACTACCGCGCCCTCATCCACGAGATAAGGAAAGTGAACCCCCACTGCGCCTTCCTGTTCACCGGCATCAACGACAGCTGGCGCCGTGGAAGGGGAGAGAACGAGCACACCGCCGAGGCCGAAAAAGCCTTCCGCGACCTGGCCGCAGAGTACAAGGCCGTGTTCTGGGACTGGTACGAGGTGATGGGCGGCTACGGCTCTATGGCCAAGTGGCAGGACGCCGGTCTGGCCCAGGCCGACAAAGTGCACTTTACCCCGCAGGGCTATAAGGAAGTGGCCGACCTCCTGTTTGAAGCCATCCTCGCCGACTACTATACCAGGAAATGACCTTCTGGGACCTCATATGGGACTTTATCAAGAACCTGTTCTCCTTTGATCAGGCGCACCCGCTGCTGTTTACCCAGTTCTATTTCTGGGCGTTTTTCGCCCTGGTGTTTGCGCTCTTTTCGCAGGTCCATTCCAAGCCCCTGCTGCGCAACGCCTACCTGTTTGCCGTTTCCCTGTTCTTCTATTACAAGACCAGCGGCGTCTTCCTGGCCCTGCTGCTCTTTGTCATAGTCTATAACTTCCTGGCCGCCAAGTGGCTGTACAGGCTCAAGGGAGAAAAGGGCCGAAGCATCCTAACCGCCGTAAGCGTAACGGTGGACCTGGGCATCCTGGCCTATTTCAAGTATGCGTATTTCATCACGGACTTCGTAAACAAGCTCTTCGGGCTGTCCATCGAGGTTCACGACGTCCTGGGAGAATGGCTCAACGTGCTCACGGGGGCCGAGGTCTTCCGCGTAGACGCCATCATCCTGCCGGTGGGTATCTCCTTCTTTACCTTCCAGGCGGTGAGCTATATTGTGGACGTCAAGCGCCGCAAGATTGAGCCGGTGCAGAACTTCCTGGACTTTGGCTTTTACCTGAGCTTCTTCCCGCAACTGGTGGCGGGTCCCATCGTGCGTGCTTCGGAGTTCATTGCCCAGCTGCACAAGCCCTACAACCTGAGCCGCCGCTGGTTTGGCATTGCCATATTCTGGATTATGAACGGTCTTATGAAGAAGCTCATCCTGGCCGACTATCTGGCCGTGAACTTCTGCGACCGCGTGTTCGAGAATCCGCTTATGTACAGCGGGTTCGAGAATCTTTCGGCCCTGTTCTGCTATTCGCTGCAGGTGTATGCCGACTTCTCGGGCTATACGGACATTGCCACCGGCGTGGCTATGCTTATGGGCTTCTACCTGCCCAAGAACTTCAATTCTCCGTATAAGGCCGAAAATACCCAGCAGTTCTGGCGCCGCTGGCATATGACGCTGAGCCGCTGGCTCCGGGATTACCTCTACATCCCCCTGGGCGGCAACCGCAACGCCACGGCGGGTACCTATATCATTATAGCCGCCATAGCCGTCATAGGTTCCTTCCTCAGCGGCAGCTGGTGGGTGGCGGTGGCCGTGCTGGCCCTGGCGGGCGGCATTGGCTACTGGGCCTGGAAGAGACCGGCCGACCGCAAGCTCATCACCACCAACATCAACTCTATGAACACGATGTTGCTGGGCGGCCTCTGGCACGGAGCCAGCTGGAATTTTATGATCTGGGGCGGTCTCAACGGCCTGGGTATGGTCATCTACAAGATCTGGACGGCCCGCAATATGTACGGCAAGATACTCATCATCAGCATCGTCACGCTGGTTTGCCAGATCCTGGCCCGCATCACGCACTATCCGGTTTGGAATATGTTCTTTATGTGGTCCGTGATCATCTTCTTTGGAACGGCCGTCAAGGGTCTGTATGCCCTTATCCGCAAGAAGTTCCCCCGCGAGCCCCAGTACGACCCTCTGACCTTGCTGGTGGTTCCGGAGAAAGAGCATTTCCAGTGGCTTTCCCGCAGCTGGGACATCTTCCAGACCTTTGTGTTCATTACCTTTACCCGTCTGTTCTTCCGCAGCGGCTCCAACCTGGATCCGGCCCTGGCCAACGAGCAGGCCTGGAACACGGCCAAGAATATGGTCAACCAGATTGGCGGCGCCTGGGATCTGTCCCTGGTGCCCAGAATGGCCTTTGAGCACCGTACCGTGCTCATCATCTTTGTACTGGGAATGGTGATTCACTGGCTCCCGGAGCGCTTCAAGCGCCGCTACCGGGTGGCCTTCTCGCGGCTGCCGCTGGGCTGGATGGCGGCCGTGGTGGTGTTCCTCATCTTCTTCATCTACCAGTTCATCACCGCCGACCTCCAGAGCTTCATCTACTTCCAGTTCTAGAAGCAGGCTTTCAGGACTTCCACAATGTTGCGGGGTTTACCCATGGTGTAGAAGTGTACGGCGGGAACTCCGTGTTCCAGCAGGTCCTTGCACTGCTGGATGCACCAGGCCGTGCCCAGTTCGTAGACCTCTTCCTGGGATGTGGCGCTGCGGATGATACGGGTCAGGTCGGTGGGCAGGTCAATGGAAAAGCTGCCCGGGAGCAGCTCCAGCTGTTTTTTGCTGGAAAGCGGCTTGAGGCCCGGAATAATGGGCACCGTGATTCCGGCGGCGCGGCAGGCGTCTACAAAACGGTAGAATACGGCATTGTCAAAAAACATCTGCGTAATGATATAGTTGGCCCCGGCCTCTACCTTGGCCTTGAGGTGGGCCAGGTCTTCGGCGGGGTTGGCCGCCTCAAAATGCTTTTCCGGATAGCCGCCTACGCCCACGCAGAAAGAGGCCCCCAGGCTTCCTTCAAAGCGGCGGATGGCCCCCACCAGCTCGTTGGCGTGGCTGAAGCCGCCCGGCGCCGGGGTAAAACGCTTTTCTCCTTTCAAGGAGTCACCCCTCAGGGCCAGCACATTCTCAATGCCCAGGAAGTGATAGTTGTACAGCTGGCTGTAAATCTCCTCTTCCGTGATGCCGGCACAGATGATGTGCGGAACCATCTCTACCGGATAGGCCGACATCACCGCTGCACAGACGGCCACCGGGTCCAGGCGGCTGCGTACCAGATGGCGGGTAAAACTGCCGTCGGGACCTTCCCGGTATTCATACTCGTCGCGGTGGCAGGTTACGTTGATGTAACGCGGCGCAAACTCCATGAACTGGCCCACGGTAGCCAGCAGCTCGTCTTTGCGGATGCCGTTGAGCGGCGGCACAATCTCCAGCGAGGGGAAGGGCCTGGAAGCCCCGTTGAGCATGTCTACAATCTTCATTTTACCAAATGTCCTAGGAATTGGCGGGCCTCCCGGTCCGAGAAGCCACGTGCTTTCCGGTAAGTTTCGTATTGCTTGGGGCCTATGTTCCGGATGCCCGGATACCCGGCCTTCGGGTGCAGGATCACAAAGCCGCAGATAGACGCTTCGGGAATCATGGCAAAGCTTTCCGTGAAGCGGATGCCCAGCTTTTCGTGCCCGGGAATCAGGGGAAGGGCCTCGCCCAGCAGGCTGTGGTCCGGGCAGCAGGCGTACCCCAGGGCCGGAAGAGCCACTCCGGTACGGCAACGCCGTTTGAGGTTGTGCTCCAGCCAGGCCGATGCGGCATCGGCCAGCGTCACCACCACCGCCCGTTTGAGCAGCGGGTTCTGGCAGGCGGCGCAGCTGCAGGCCTGCGGACTCTCCTGCACGCTGATGGCAAAGATGCCGAAGGGGCCGCTGCCCTGTGCGGGGACAAAATCGGCCAGCGACCAGCACCGGGTAAGGCCGGCGTGCTCTTCGGCCTTCTCCTGCCTCAGCATGGGCAGGCGGGTGCCGTCTTTGAGGACGATGCAGTTGCCTTCTGCGTGGGCCTCCGTGAGCAGCATGCCTACGCGGACGGAGGCATCCAGGTGCTCCAGGATATCCCGTCCCTGAACCATATATTCATAACCGGGCCGGCCGGGGCGCGGAATGCTCCTGAGCCCGGCTGCGGCCGCAAACAGTTTCCAGTCAAAGTGTTTCTTGAGGCGCTCCAGCGGCACTTCCCGCACTGGCATGCTCCGCCACGGGCACCCTGACAGATGCCCGGCAACCCCCTCGTCCTCATCTTGCCCGGCTGGACCGGGCGTCTCCGTACGCTTGTAGTAGCTGTCCCGGAGGGCTTGCTGGGCGGCATGCTGCTGTGCTTCAAAGGCTGCCCGGTCCGAGAGGCAGCGCTTGAGCAGCACCGCTGCGGCCGAAGCATCGCTCCCGTGAAACACGTGCGGGTACAGCGGTGCCAGCTTGACGGCGGTATGCAGGGCCGATGTGGTGGCCCCGCCCACAAACAGGGGCAAGTCCATTCCCCGGCGGGTCATCTCCCGGCAAATCTCCTCCATCTGGAAGAGGCTGGGGGTGATGAGCCCGCTTACGGCTATGGCATCGGCCTTCTCCTTGAGGGCGCTGTCCAGGATGGTATCCCGGTCCACCATTACCCCCAGGTCCATGACGTCAAAGCCGTTGCAGCCCAGCACAATGCCGGTGATGTTCTTTCCTATGTCGTGGACATCTCCCTTTACGGTAGCCATCACCACCCTGGGCCGGCCGCCGGTTTGTTCCGTAGCCTCAAAATGCGGTTCCAGCACGCTCACGGCCTCGCGCATCACCTTGGCGCTCTTGACCACCTGCGGCAGGAACATCTTGCCTTCTCCAAATCTTCGTCCCACTTCTTCCATGGCATCCATCAGCGGGCCTTCAATCACCTTTACGGCACTGCCCAGCCGGCCCAGCTCTTCCAGGACGGCTTCGGGGAGGCCTTCGCTTCTGCCCTGCAGAAGGCAGGCTCTGATGCGTTCAGCGGGCGTGGCCGTGCTCAGCTGCGAAACGGTTTTTTCCTGAGCGGGTCCGGCCGTCACGTTGGCGGCCAGGGCCAGCAGCCGTTCCGGGGCTCCAGGGTCTTTGCAGAGGATGACGTCCTCGGCCGCCTTCCTTAGCTCCGGCTCAATGGCGTCGTAGGGCAGCAGCAGGCCCGGGTTCACGATGCCCATGTCCAGTCCGGCCTGCACGGCGTGATACAAGAACACGGCATGCATGGCCTCGCGGACGGGATTGTTGCCGCGGAAGGCGAAGGAGAGGTTGGAGATGCCGCCCGAGGTATAGCAGCCGGGCAGGTTGCCCTTGATCCAGCGGACGGCTTCTATGAAATCAATTCCGTAGCGGGCATGTTCGGCCATGCCGGTTCCAACGGAAAGGACATTGCAGTCAAAGATAATGTCGCGGGGTTCTATCCCCGCCTGAGTGAGCAGCTTGTAGCTGCGGGCGCAGATTTCTATCTTGCGCTCCAGGGTGGTGGCCTGTCCCTGTTCATCGAAGGCCATCACCACCATGGCGGCTCCCAGGCGCTTGATTTCCAGGGCCTTTTCCAGGAATACCCGGGGACCCTCCTTGAGCGAGATGGAGTTCACAATGCATTTGCCCTGGGCGTTCTTGAGGCCGGAGAGCACAGCCTCCCAGTGGGAGGAGTCAATCATGAGCGCCGCCCGGGCCACGGCCGGGTCTCCGGCAATATACCGCAGGAAGGTTTCCATCTCCCGGGGCGCATCCAGCATGGCGTCGTCCATGTTGATGTCAATGATGCCGGCGCCGCCTTCTATCTGCTGTGCGGCCACCTGCAGGGCCTCCTCATACTGCCCGGCAGCAATCAGGCGGGCAAATTTGCGCGAACCCGCCACGTTGGTGCGCTCCCCGATGTTGGTAAAGTTGTTGGCGGGATCCACCGTCACAACCTCCAGGCCGCTCACCTTCAGGCGTCTCTCCTTCGGGGGAATGGCGCGGGGTGTACGGCCGGCGGCCAGGCGTGCCAGGGCCCGGATATGCTCGGGCGTGGTGCCGCAGCATCCGCCTATGATGTTGACGTAAGGGAGCATGGGCTCCACGGCGGCGGCCATCTCCTCCGCCTCCAGCGTGTAGCGGCCCAGCTCGTCCGGCAGGCCGGCGTTGGGGTAGCAGATGACGGGGACATCGGTAAAGCGGGATACCTCTTCCAGCAGGGGCTGCATATCCCGGGGTCCCAGGGAACAGTTGAGGCCAAAGGCCAGCAGCCCGGCCCCTT
>JAEEQI010000191.1 GCA_016285215.1 Bacteroidales bacterium
CTACCAAATATAAAAAAGTAAAATAATGGCAAACACTAAATCCGCCGCGCGTGCCGCCCGTCAGAGCGAGCGTCACCGCCTGCATAACAAGTATTATGCAAAAACAACCAGGAACGCAATCCGCGACCTGCGTAACACCACCGACAAGGCAGCAGCCCAGGAGAATGCTCCCAAGGTCTATGCAATGATTGACAAACTCGCCAAGATCGGGGTTATCCACAAAAACAAAGCGGCCAACCTTAAGAGCGGCCTCCAGGTTTATATTAACAAGCTCGCCTAAGAGCTTGTTTTTGTCTAGAAAGATTTAAGAGACGGGATGTAGCGCAGTTGGTAGCGCACTACGTTCGGGACGTAGGGGTCGCTCGTTCGAGTCGAGTCATCCCGACACAAAGAAGCCAGGTGAAAGCCTGGCTTTTTTGTGTGCCGGGATGACGATATGCCTTGAAGGGCCGGCGGGGAGGGGAGACAGGGCTCCGGGGACTACAAAGTTCCGGCGCTCCTGGCGCTATAATCCTCCGGAACTTCGTAATGTCCCCGGAACCCTATCCCCCCTCACTTCCCGCCGGCCCTGTCGATTCGCTACATATTATTAGTGACCGGAAGGGAGAGCCTCCGGAAGGCGTAGCCGCCCATGGCCCCCGTAAGGGCAGATGTCCCCTGGGGGACTATAGGGGGAAAGGGTGGGGATCTCCCAGTATGGGAGAGGGGCCCGCCGCGAAGCGGTGGGAGGGATAGGACCGAAGGTCCGTACCTTCAGGAGGCTCTCCCTGGAGGGCACGTTTTACGAATTCCCATTTATCCGGATGAACAAAAGTTTGTTCTGTTGGTCATAATTGGAGGGAGGAGTTGCAAAGGGGGAAGATTATCACTAATTTTACTAGCACAGAGTGAATTAACTAATAACTAGTATTTCTAATAATGAAGAACGGTATTAAACTTTTCCTTGCTGCATGGGCCATGACCTTTGCAGTGGCAGCAGGTGCCCAGACCCTGAAGATGACTCCTCAGGTGGTGCGCATCACGGCTTATGAGGCCTCCACTTCCGTTAATCTGGTGGTGGTGAAGCCTGAGATCAAACTGGACGTGTTGGATCCTTCGGTGTTTACCGTAGAGACCAATGGTGTTGAACGCAACGTGAAGATTGTCTACACTTGCGACGACCGCGGTGAGTGGACCGACGGCGGTGATTACCTTGCCTTCGGCCTGGAAGTGAGCCGTGAGCGTGGGGCTGCTCCGCTGGTGTCCAGAGGTATGGGCTCCTGGAGCAAGGCTTATCCCGTGAAGGTGGCCCTCAAGCCCGGTAAGGTTCTCAAGGTGGGCAAGCAGAAGTTCACGGCTGTTGAATGCGCCACGGACCACGCCCTCCGCAACTTCCTGTCCGAGTCCGATTTCTTCCGTCGCGGTACCTTCACCGGTCCTTCCACCGGACGTCCGGGAGACGAGACCCTCACTTTCGGTGCCTATGAGCCCGAAGCCCTGAGAATTGACGGCAAGAAGAACCCGCTCATCATCTGGCTCCACGGTATGGGCGAAGGCGGTACCGACGTGTCCATCGAACTGATGGGTAACGAGGTAGTGGCCCTCATCCGTAACGACATCCAGTCCCACTTTACCACGGAAGGCGGCGAGGGCGGTGCCTATGTGCTGGCCGTTCAGTGCCCCACTATGTGGATGGGTACTTCCAAGGGATTCGGCCGGGGTGAATATCCTTCCCTCTATTCCGATGTCCTCAAATCCTGCATTGACAACTATCTGTGCCAGAATCCCGATGTGGATCCCTACCGTGTGTACATTGGCGGTTGCTCCAACGGCGGTTATATGACTATGAATATGGTTCTGCGTAACCCCGGCTTCTTTGCTGCCGCTTATCCTACCTGCGAGGCCTATCAGGACATCTACATCTCCGATGTGCAGATCCAGCAGCTGGCCAAGGAGAACATCTGGTTTGTCCAGTCCTTCGACGATACCACTGTGAACCCCAACGAGTACTGCATCCCCACTTACAAGCGTTTGATGGAGGCCGGTGCCAAGAATGTCTGGATGTCCATGTTCGAGAGCGTGATTGGAACCGACACCCCCGGTCAGAGACTCTTTGGTCACTTCTCCTGGTGCTATGTGTTCAACGATCAGGTAACCGGCGCCCAGGAGCAGTCCACGGCCGATGTCAAGCCCACCAACAACGGTGGCGGTACCGTAGCTCCCCAGGGCTTCAGCAACCTCTTCGAGTGGATGAACGCCCAGAAGCTCACCGACCCCATTCCCGTTCAGAATCCCAGATGGTAATTAAAGCAAGTACAATATGAACAAGATAAGACTGATTGCAGCTCTGGCTGCCTGCACGGCGGTTGTTTCGGCCAACGCACAAACCCTGAAGATGGAAACCCAGGTAGTGGGCGTGACCACTTACGAGGCCTCTACCGCCGTGAACCTGGTGGTGGTAAAGCCGGAAGTCAAGATTGACCTTCCCACTCCGGATGTGTTTGCCGTGAACACCAACGGAACCGACCGCACCGTCATCTCCGTGTATCCTTCCGACTCCCGCGGTGCCTTTAACCCGGAAGGGGAGTACATCGCTCTGGGTCTTGAGAAAGCAACGGGCCGAGGCCTGGGCCTTTCCAAAGCCGGCAGCGTATGGAGACAGGAATATAAGGTAAAGGTGGACCTGAAGAAGGGCAAGGCCCTCAAGGCCGGCAAGCAGAAGTTCACCGCCATTGACTGTGAATCCGACAAGGCCCTCAAGGACTTTGTTTCCGAGGCCGATTATTTCAACAAGGGTACCTTCACCGGCAAGGCTACCGGCAAAGTAGGCGACATCACCCTTACCTATGCCTCCTATGAACCCTGGTCCCTCAAGGGAGACGGCAAGCAGAATCCCCTCGTGATCTGGCTGCACGGCGGCGGCGAAGGCGGTCTGGACGTGTCCATCACCCTTCTGGGCAATGAGGTGGTATCCCTCATCCGTCCCCAGATCCAGTCCCACTTCACCACGGAAGGCGGCGAAGGCGGTGCTTATGTGCTGTCCATCCAGTGCCCCACTATGTGGATGGGAACGGCCGACGGCGGCTTCAACCACGGAGACTATCCTTCCGTCTATGCCGACGTCCTCAAATCCTGCATTGACAACTTCGTGAGCGAGCACCCCGACGTGGACCGCAACCGCATCTATGTGGGCGGCTGCTCCAACGGCGGCTATATGACTATGCTTATGCTGCTCCGTCATCCCCGCTTCTTCGCAGCTGCCTATCCCACCTGCGAGGCCTATATGGACCAGTACATCTCTGATGTTCAGATCAAGCAGATGGCCGAAGAAAACATCTGGATCGTCCAGTCCATCGACGACACCACCGTGGATCCCAAGACCCACTGCATTCCCACCTTTCAGCGCCTCATCAAGGCCGGTGCCAAGAACGTATGGATGTCTATGTTTGAGAGCGTACAGGGTATTGACAACCCTGGCCAGAAGCTCTTTGGCCACTTCTCCTGGTGCTACCTCTTCAACGATGTGGTAACCCTGTCCCA
>JAEEQI010000192.1 GCA_016285215.1 Bacteroidales bacterium
GTTTCGGCGGTCCCGGTGTGTGTGTTGGTCTGGTTGCGCGCCGCGGTGGGGGTTTCCGGGCTTCCGGTGTGCGTTTTGGGCCGATTTCGCACACGGGAACGGGCTTCCGGGGTTCCGGTGTGTGTTTTGGGCTCGTTTCGCACACAGGAGGGGATTTTTTTGTATATTTGTGAGTTATGGTATCGGAACTGGTAGAAAAATATGTGTTTCTGGTGCAGGCCTTTGTGGAGGCTGGGGATAACGGCTTGACATTGGGCCAGATACAGCGCAAATGGGAGGGCCGATACAACCAGGCGTACCCCCGGCGCAGCTTCATCAACCACCGGGACGCCATTGCGCAGCTGTTTGGCATAGTGATTACCTGCGACCGCAGCACCAACGTGTACCGGATAGACCGCAGTGAGAGCGCCATTGACCGGCAGGAAGCCGCCGACTACCTAATAAATACGTTCACGGTAAACAGCCTCCTCACTCTGGGCAAGGAGCGGCTGAGCGGACGGGTGTCGGTGGAGGACGTGCCCTCGGGACAGAAATTCCTCATCCCTGTGATGCAGGCAATGCTGGACAACGCCACCCTTTCCTTACAATATAAGAAGTATCAGAGTACAAAGGCCGAAGCCCGCCGCATCCACCCCTACGCCGTGAAGGAGTTCGAGAAGCGCTGGTACATAGTGGCCTACAGCGAAGAAGGAAAGGGCCTCCGCACCTACGCGATGGACCGTATTGTGGCCCTGGAACCCACCGGAGAGCACTTCCAGATGCCCAAGGACTTTGACGTAGATACGCTCTTCGAAGCCAGCTACGGCATCTACCTGCCGGAAGAGGGACAGAAGCCCCAGCTGGTGAAAATCCGCACCACCGAGCGGGAGGCCGCTTACCTGGAAGACCTGCCGCTGCATCCGAGCCAGCTCCATATCGGCCCTACTGAATTTGTGCTGCGCGTGATTCCCAACCCCGGTTTTGTGATGGAGCTGCTGCGGCACGGAGACCGCCTGGAAGTGCTGGAGCCGGAAGAACTGAGGCAGACCCTCAAGGAAGAATTCAAAAAAGCATACCTTATATATGAATCGTAAAATCTTTGCGCTGGGTGCAGCCCTGCTGGCCCTCGCAGCCTGTAAAAACCAAGAAATGAAACCGCAAGAAGGTTATATCGGCCCGTCTCAAATGACCATCGAAGGTGGTCAGATGACCCCCGAGGTGCTCCTTTCGCTGGGTCGTCTGTCGGACCCTCAGCTTTCTCCCGACAAGAAAACCATCCTCTATGGCGTGAGCTACACGGACATTGCCCAGAACCGCAGCGTCCGCAACCTCTTTGTCATCCCCGTGGAAGGCGGTGAACCCACGCAGCTCACTATGGACGGGAAGAGCATTGCTTCGGCCCGTTGGAGCCCCGACGGCAACTCCATCTTCTTCCTCCAGGGCGGCAAGCTCTTTGAGGCACCGTACAAAGACGGAAAGCTGGGCCAGAGGGTCTTGAAGGCCGATGTCCCCGGCGGTATTGACGACTATCTGCTGTCTCCGGACGGGACGCAGATGGTGTATTCGGCCTATGTGCACAGCGCTGTGGAAGTGCCTTCGGACACCGATCCTATGCTGGATAAGGCCGAAGCCTACGCCACCGAAGACCTGATGTACCGCCACTGGGACCACTGGATGACGGAGATCCCGCACAGCTACGTGGCAACGCTGGTGAACGGCGTGGTGACGGAGGGTATGGACATCCTGGGCGGCGAGGACGTTAAGTTCCAGCTTCCCAACGGCCCCTTCCCGGACATTGCCGACCTCTGCTGGAGCCCCGACGGCCGCTACATTGCCTACGCCTGCAAGAAGCTGGAAGGCAAGCAGTACGCCTTCTCCACCAATACCTGCATCTACATCTACTGCCCCCTCACCGGCGAAACCACGGCTGTGACCACTTCCGGTGGCTATGACACGCACCCCATCTGGAGTCCCGACGGCCAGCACCTGGCCTGGCTCTCCATGGAGCGCGACGGATACGAGGCCGATAAGGTCCGCCTCATGATGGGCCGCGTGGTGTACGAAGAAGAAGGTGAAGGCCAGACCGCCAATCCCAAGGTGGTAGGCATCCGCGACCTGACTGCCAATTTCAAATACAACGTGGAAGCCCCGGTTTGGGCCGAAGACGGCAACTCGCTGTATTTCAGCGCCCTGGCCGAAGGCATCGAAGGCATCTTCAACATCATCCCCGGCAACGACATTTTCCGTCTCACGGCCGATACGCTCTGGTTTGACTTTGGCACTCCGTTTGGCGTGCTGCAGGACGGAACGCTCCTGACCACCTACATGTCCCTGGACTTCCCCACGGAGCTGGTGGCCGTAACGGACAACACCATCAAGCAGCTCACCTACGAGAACGAGCACCTGCTGAGCCAGCTGGACAAGCACGAGACCGAGGCCCGCATGGTCAAGACGGTGGACGGCAAGGACATGCTTACCTGGGTGCTGTATCCTCCCAAGTTCGATGCCTCCAAGACCTATCCTGCTATTGAGATCTGCCTGGGCGGCCCTCAGGGCACGCTTTCTCAGGGCTGGAGCTACCGCTGGAACTACCTCCTGATGGCCCACCAGGGCTATGTGGTGGTGCTGCCCAACCGCCGCGGTACCACGGCTTTCGGCCAGGAATGGTGCGAAGAGATTTCCGGTGATTACATTGGCCTCAATATGCAGGATTACCTCTCTGCCGCCAGGATGATCAAGGCCGAACCTTACATCTCCGGCGTAGCAGCCTGCGGCGCCTCCTACGGCGGCTACAGCGTCTACTATCTGGCTGGTATTCACAAGGATATGTACGACTGCTTCATTGCCCACGCCGGCATCTTCAACGAGGAGCACATGTACATGACCACCGAAGAAATGTGGTTCCCCAACTGGGACAACGGTGGTATCCCTATGCAATATGCTTACGCCCCGGACCAGGTGGGCGCTGCCGGTGACGGTGTTACCTTTGGCGGTCTGCAGCAGGCCGGCTCTCCTTGGAGCAAGAAGGCCGAAGCCGTGCGCCACTACGCCAATTCCCCTCACAAACTGGTGCAGAACTGGCATACGCCCATCCTCTGCATCCACGGCGGTTCCGACTTCCGTGTACCGTACGACGAAGGCATGGCCGCATTCAACGCCGCCCAGATGATGGGTGTGCCCTCCAAGCTCATCGTCTTCCCCAACGAGAACCACTGGATTCTCAAGCCGCAGAATGCCCTCTACTGGCATCGCAGCTACTTCGGTTGGCTTGACCGTTGGATGAAATAAACCCCTCATCCCGGGCTTTGACCCGGGATCTCCTAGGATATTTGGGAGTAATCCCTGCTCTTATACTTGTCCCGCTGGAGCTCACTAGCCAGCGGGGCATTTTTTTGCTCCTTGAGGGTGGGATCCTGGTCCAGGATGTGCTGGGCGTAGGCCCTGGCATCGGACAGGATGAGGCCGTCTTTGGCCAGAGAGGCAATGTTCAGACTGATGGGAAGACCGCTCTGCTGGGTGCCTTCCAGGT
>JAEEQI010000193.1 GCA_016285215.1 Bacteroidales bacterium
ACGCGCTGCTAAAAGAGCTTAACGAAAAGACCCTCCTGCGCAAGACCAACCGTGCCGGAAACGAGCTGTATATTGTGGGCCCGGAAGCCACCAATGTCATCCGTGAGATAGGTAGATTAAGGGAAATCGCCTTCAGAAACGACGGCGGAGGTACCGGCCGGGAGCTGGATATAGATGAGTTCGATACCAATTCGGCCTATGGCTACAAGCAGCTGGTCCTTTGGGATCCCGAGGCCCGCGAGATCATTGGCGGCTACCGCTTCTGCATCTGCGACCAGGCCGTTTTCAACCGTTTGGGCCAGCCCATCCTTACCTCGTCCCATATGTTCGAGTTTTCCAAGCGTTTCCTGGAAGATTACCTTCCCTACACGCTGGAGTTGGGCCGAAGCTTTGTCTCCATAGAATACCAGAGTTCCAAGGCCGGCGCCAAGAGCCTCTATGCCCTGGACAACCTCTTTGACGGAATTGCCGCCATTGGCATCCTCTATAACAGACGCATCAAATATTTCTTTGGAAAGGCCACCATCTACCGCGGCTATCCCACCGAGGCCCGCGAAATGATTATGGTCTTCCTCAAGAAGTACTTTGGCAAGCACAGCCGCCTCATCCGCATCCGCAATGAAGTGAAGGTTGAGAATCCCCGCAAGTATGCCAAGCTGTTCAAGGGACTGAATTTCAAGGAAGGATACAAGGTTCTCAAGGGAGAAATTACCAAAATGGGCGTATTCATCCCCCCGCTGGTAAACACCTATATGAACCTGTCCCCTACTATGGATTACTTTGGGACCGGCATCAACGATGAATTTGGAGACGTCTACGACTCGGGGATCCTCATCAATTTTGAAGAAATGTACCCCGAGAAGCGGGAGCGTCACGCCGCCAGCTTTATGGCCCTGGGCCTCCAGCACCTCCGCAAACTGCTCCGCCGCTTCCAGCAGAAACGGGGATAGTTCCGGAATTATTGCTATCTTTGTGTACCTAAACAACGTGTACTAAGAAATGTCAGAAGAGAAAAAACAAGCCAATCGTATCCAAACGTCCATATTGGCTCCGTACGAAAAGAAAGTCCTGGTGTGGCTGGCAGAGAGAATGCCATCCTGGGTCACTTCCGATATGCTAACCCTGGTGGGCTTTATCGGCTCCCTTATTATGGCTACGGGCTATGCCCTGTCCAACCTGAACCTCAACTGGCTGTGGCTCAGCTGCTTCGGCCTGTTTGTCAACTGGTTCGGTGATTCCCTGGACGGCAGCCTGGCCCGCGTGCGCAACGCCCAGCGCAAAACCTATGGTTTCTTCATTGACCACAACGTGGATGTCGTCAATGAGATGATTATGTTCATTGGCGTAGGTTGCAGCCCCCTGGTAAATATGAGCTTTGCTATGTTTGCCCTGGTGGGTTACTTTATGCTCAGCATCTACGTTTACATTGACTGCCACCTCAAGGGAGAGATGCGTCTCACTTTTGGCAAACTGGGACCCACCGAGTTCCGCATCATCCTTATCATCGTGAACATCCTGTTCATGTATATTCCCTGGCTCTCTACCTGGAAAAAAACCGTCTGGCTCTTCCACAACGAGTTCCAGGTGGGCCTGTTTGACTACATTGCCTGGGCCGTCGCTGTCCTGCTGATTATCTTCTACATTGTAGGATTCTTCCGGGATGCCGCCTATTACGCCAAGATAGATCCTCCCAAGAACAAGGAGAACTAAATGTACGTCATAACCCACGAAAAGGCAGCCAACGAGCTTTCCCCCATCTTCAAGGGATGGAAGGGAAAGCTTCTGTATAAGATTGGCATCAAACTTACGGGCATAGACCACGTGAACGAAACCCACAACCGCGTGGGAGAAGCCGGCATTGAGGACGGGCCGGATTTTGCCAAAGGCATTCTGGACGACGTAGGAATTGACTTCCGGATAGGTCATGCCGAAAGGCTGCAACACCTGCCGGAAGGCCCCTTCATTGCCATTGCCAACCATATCTATGGCCACATAGACGGTATCTGCCTGGTGGACATTCTGGGCCACGTACGCCCCAAGACCAAGGTCCTGGTGAACGAGTTCCTCATGTGGATCACGGGCCTGACGCCCAACTTCATCTCCGTGAACCCCAATCTGGGAACCAAAGGCGGCGCCACCTCCACCAGCATCAACGGCGTCAAAGCCGCCCTGCTCAATCTGAAGGAAGGCGAGCCCCTGGCCCTCTTCCCTTCCGGAGCCGTGGCCGATCTCAAACCCGGACAGGGCTGGACCCTGCAGGAGAGAGAGTGGCAGGAGGCTGCCATCAAACTGATCCGCAAGGCCAAGGTTCCCGTCATTCCCATCCGCTTCTTTGACCACAACAGCTGGTTTTATTATGCGCTGGGCCTGCTGGATTACCGTATCCGCTTTGCGCGCCTTTTCCACGAACTGTTCAACAAACGGGGCACACATCCCCGAATGGACATAGGAGAGACCATTTCCGTAGAAGAGCAGAACGCCGTTTCCGATGAGGAATTTGGCAACTTCCTGCGGCAAAGCGTCTATCAGATACCCCTTCCCGAGTCTTTCACCTTGCGTTCTGAATTATGGAAAAAGTAAACGTTGTCCTGGTTACCGGAGGCAGCAGCGGGATTGGCGCCGCCACCGCCCGCATACTGGCCGCCGCCGGTATGAAAGTATATGCCGGAAGCCGCCGCGGCACCTTGGAGACCCCTACCGAAGGGGTTGTTCCCGTGAAACTGGACGTAAATGACGCTGCCCTTACAGAGGCCGTGGTGGCCGATATAGTGGCCCGCGAAGGCCATCTGGACGCCGTGGTGTGCAACGCCGGCAACGGCATCTACGGTCCCATTGAAGGAACGCTGGAGGAAGAAGCCCGCAGCCAGTTCGAAACCAATTACTTTGGTGCGCTCAAAACCATCCAGGCCTGCCTGCCCGTCTTCCGCAAACAGGGACACGGCCGCATCATCACCGTCACTTCCGTGATGGCCATCCTGCAGCTCCCCTTCCAGGGTTTCTACTCATCCGTAAAGGCAGCCCTGCTGTCCCTTTCCGAGTCCCTGTCGCTGGAACTCAAGGGCACCGGCATCCAGTGCTGCAGCATCCTGCCCGGAGACGTTTCCACCGGCTTTACCAATGCCCGTAAGCTCAACGCCGCCGCCCAGGATCCCGCATCCCCCTATCGGGCCAAGATGGACAAGAACCTCAAAAAGATAGAGGCCGATGAAAGGGGCGGCATGAAGCCCGAGGTCATTGCCAAGGCCATCCTGAAACAGCTCAAACGCCGCCACATGAGAGTCCGTGTTATTCCCAGAATTGACTACGCGGCCGTGGGTGCGCTGGTCCGTTATCTACCCGAAAAGTCCAAATTAGCCCTTTTGAATTTCTTATATAGCTAATCTCTTGTACATTTAACAAAAACGACGTATCTTTGAATGATGCGTCGTTTTTTGTCCATATGGATTATGCTCCTGGTAACCGTTGCAGCGGCTGCCCAGGGAACC
>JAEEQI010000194.1 GCA_016285215.1 Bacteroidales bacterium
GATGACCTTTCCGTCTTTCTCCACGCTTTCCACCAGGTAGGGCTTCATCATTCGGCCGTGGTTGGCAATGCCGTTGTAGAAGGTAACCACGTGCAGCGGCGTTACGCTGAGGCCGTATCCGTAGGCCACGGTTCCCAGGGTGTTGTTGGACCAGCCGGGCGTGCCGGGGCGGGTCACGGAAGGCGTGCGGAGACCTTCAATGTCAAAGTCAAAGGCCTCTCCCAGGCGGTAAGAGTACAGGTGGTCAAACAGCTCCTGCGGCTTCTTGCCGTAGTAAGTTTCGGCCAGCTGGGCAAATACGTAGTTGGAGGAGATCTCAAAGCCGTGCATCACGGTAATGTCTCTTCGGCCTGTCTGGCGCTGGTAGTCGGAGATGTGGTCGTCGTGCGGGTATTCCGATGCACTGCCGGGATGGCGCCAGTTGGGCACCCAGCCGTTGTTAGTGGGCAGCGTCTGGTCCAGTCTCTTCACATAACCGTCCTCCACCAGCGAGAGCAGCGTGGCGGTCTTCATCACGGAACCCTGCTCTCCTCTCTCGGTGAGTACCAGGTTCTCGCGCTCCCACAGCACGGTCTGCGGCGTGTCTCCGCGGGAGAGGTTCACCATAGCGCGGATGGCTCCGGTCTTGGTCTCCATAATCACGCAGATGCCGGCGCGGACGTCGGGGTTCTCGTTAATCTGGGCGCGGAGGGCGCGGTCGGCAATGTCCTGGAAGTCCACGTTGATGGTGGTGCGGATGTCGTTGCCGTCCTGTACGGCCACGGCCACCGAATCCAGGTCACGGACCCAGCGGTTGTTGTCCGTCACGCGGCGCCACTCGTACCCTTCATGGCCGTGGAGCTCGCTGTCAAAGCTGTCTTCCAGACCCTTGCGGGAGAGGTCTTTCACGTATCCGATGGTGCGGCGGGCCAGGGAGTCGTACGGGTAAATGCGTTCCTCGTGCTTCTCCACAATGATACCGCCGGTATAGGTTCCCTCACGGTAGAGGGGGAAGGTCTTCACCAGTTTCACCGTCTCCAGATCCACGTTCTTGCGGATGCTCAGGTAGCGGTTGTTGTTGTCGCGGCCCTTGAGGATGGCGTTGGCGTACTGGTCGGCGCTCTTGTCGCGGAACTGGTTGCTAAGGTATACGCCCAGCTCCCGGGCCTTTTTCCTCCAGGCACGCTCCAGGCTGTCTTTCCCGGAATCTTTGTAGTACTGCTTCTTAACCGTGCAGTCCATATAGATATCATAGAGAGGGGCCGAAAGGGCCAGCGGACGGCCGTCGGTGGCCAGGATTCGCCCGCGCACGGGAGGATCTATATGCAGCTCCACGGAAGGACGGAACAGGCCAATGACCTTGTCGTCCACGTGGTAGGTGGTCTGGATCTTGACAATGCAGACGAGGATTCCTATGCCCAGGGCCAGGAATACATAGGACAGGAAGAACATAACCACGTGGATTCGGTCGCGGTTTTCTATGGTGTCCGATATTTCTCGTCTCTCTTTGCTCATTTCTTCTTCACAATGGCAGCGGGTTCCTTGGGTACGGTAACCGGGGAGCCCAGTTCGCGCAGGCGCTTCTCGGCGCTGGATGCGCTATGCAGTTTTACCAGCTGTGCCTCTTTCTGGGCGTGGTAAATCTTCAGTTCTTCAATGGCGGCCTTGTTGTCTCCCACCCGGGAGAGGGTCTTGTCCACCTTCAGGCTCAGGAAGATGCTCAGCCACATCAGCAGGAACAGATACATAATGTGCATATAAAACTGGTCTGCTCCCACCAGCAGGAGAAACTCTCCGTTTCTGAGCGACTTCATTCCCTTGCGGAAGCCCCGCCAAATTCCCAGGAGGTTCATTATTCGGCCCTCCTTTCCGCTATCCGGAGCTTCGCGCTGCGGGCGCGGGTGTTACCGGCAATTTCTTCTTCCGAGGGCAGGATGGGCTTGCGGTTCACGGCCTCCAGCGGGGCCTGAACGCGGCCGTACATATCCTGCACCAGCTCTCCCTCCACGTTTCCGGTCTTGATGAAGTTCTTCACCATCCGGTCTTCCAGGCTGTGGTAGGTAATGACCACCAGGCGGCCGCCGGGCTTCAGGCTGCGGCAGGCGCCGTCCAGGAACTTCTCCAGGGAACGCATCTCCTGGTTTACTTCAATACGCAGGGCCTGGTATACCTTGGCCAGCACTTTGTGCTCTGCGCCGCGGGGGAGCATACGGGCAATGGCCCGGTCCAGGTCTCCGGTGGTGCGGATCTCCCCGTTGCTGCGGGCATCGGCTATGAGGCGGGCCATATTGCGGGCACCGTCCACCTCTCCGTACAGCTTCAGGAGGCGCTCCAGGTCGGCCTCGGCATAGCTGTTCACCACCTCGGCGGCAGTGAGCCTGGCTTCCTGGTTCATACGCATATCCAGCGGGCTCTCCTCAAAGCGGAAGCTGAATCCGCGCTCGGCGGTGTCAAACTGATGGGAGCTAACTCCCAGGTCTGCCAGCACGCCATCGAACTGCACGCCCTCGTGACGGGCATAGTTCTCAATGAAGCGGAAGTTGTTGTGAACCAGGGTAAGCCGGGGGTCCTTAAGGGCGCCCTTTATGGCATCAATGTCACGATCGAAGGCGATGACACGTCCGTCATCGTTTAAGCGTGAAAGTACGGCAGCGGTGTGCCCACCGCCTCCGAAAGTGGCATCTGCGTATGTTCCGTCGGGATTTGTGATGAGGGCAGAAACACTCTCTGCCAACAACACAGGAATATGATATTCAGACATTTTCGAGACCTCCTATTTTCTTGCGGATAGTCTCGATGCGGTTTCTTTGAACTTCTCGTCGGAGAGAAGGTCGGCCTTCATAGTTTCAGCATCCCAGATCTGGAGCTTGTAGCCAACACCGCCGAATACTACCTCTTTGGTAATACCTGCACTTTCAAGCAGCTCTGACGGGATGTTCAAGCGGCCCAGCTTTCCGTCCGGGACCAGGGTGAAGACACCGTCATTGTACTTGGTCCAAAATTCAGCGTCTTCGATATTGAGTTCGGGATCGCGGTTCTCCAGCACTTTGTCGCTCCTGCGGACCCACTCCTCGTAGGGGAAGAGATCCAGGCAGCGCTGGTGCACGTTCCTTTTGACAACAAGGGTCATATCCTCGGCGCAGCCCCGGATCATAGCATCACGGAAGATGGAAGGGAACACGAGGCGTCCCTTGTCATCTACTTTGCCAGTGGCTTTACCAAAAAATCTAACCATTGTCTGTTAAACTTTCTACTTTCACGCTGGGGACAAAGTTAGGAAAAATTTTCCATTTTCTTCCATTTCCTTACAAATTTTTCCACAAAGTTATCCACAGCGTTCCCACAGGCCGTTCTTCGTGCCTGGTTATAAAGTCTTTAAGCCTGTTTCCGGAGGGAATGTGGGTTCCGGGGGCGTAGCCGCCCGTGGCTCGTGAACGGGAGGGGCCCGCCGGCAGTTGTGCTGGCGAGAAAGCTTGCTTTCCTGTCAGTGCAACTGTTGG
>JAEEQI010000195.1 GCA_016285215.1 Bacteroidales bacterium
AAATATCAACCTGAATCTCCGCCTGGTAACCCTCCCCCAGGAACTGCAGGACTATGTGATGCTGCACGAGCTCTGCCATCTTAAGTACCTGAACCACAGTCCCCAGTTCCACGCTTTGCTGGAATCCGTCTGCCCCGGTCACCGGGCTTTGGAGAAGCAAATCAAGCAGTACAAAATAAGCTAATTTTTCACTATCTTTGTCTACGATGCGCAGCGTGGCCATCATAGGTGCCGGGGCTGCCGGCTGTTTCTGTGCCGCTCAGTTAAGGAGCCTGGCACCGGAACTGGCTGTAACCGTGTTTGAGGCCGGTCCCAAGCCCCTCGCCAAGGTGGCCATTACCGGCGGAGGCCGCTGCAATCTCACCAATTCCTTCGAAGGCATCCGTTCGCTGGCAGAGGCTTACCCCCGCGGCGAGCGCGTGATGAAGCGAGCCCTCAAGGCCTTCTCGCAGGAAGACACCATCCGGTGGTTCGAGGGCCGGGGGGTCCCCTGCGTCCTGCAGGAAGACCACTGCTGGTTTCCGCAAAGCCAGAACGCCCAGGACATTGTCCACGCCCTCCTAAGAGCCATGAAAGGGGCCGATATCCGTTTGAAAACACCGGTAGTTACAATAGCCTCACCGCAACCGGTTGTGGGAAATTATTTTTCGCAAAGCTTTGCGAAAAACCAATTTCCCACAACCTCCACAGAACCTAACCCTATTTATATAAATGGAGAACCGTTTGATTTTGTGGTGGTAACCACAGGCGGAGCGCCCAAGGGGCTTCCTTTCCTGGAAGGACTGGGCCTGGAGCTCATCCCTCCGGTGCCGTCCCTCTTCACCTTTACCGTGCCGGACGCTGCTCTACGCAGTCTGATGGGACTGGTGGTGGAGGCTTCCATCGGCCTGCAGGGAACGCCATTTAAGGCACAGGGGGCGCTACTCATTACGGACTGGGGCCTTAGCGGACCGGCTGCCCTCAAGCTCTCCTCCTATGCCGCCCGGCATCTGGCAGAGACCGGCTACAAGGGAACGCTGAGCATCAACTGGCTCTGCCTGAGCGAGAACGAGACCCGCGAGCTGCTGCAAAAAACCGCCGCAGAGAACCCCCAGAAGCAGGTATCCACCACTCACCTGCTGCAAAGCCGTCTGTGGAACCACCTCCAAAAAAAAGCAGGCCTGCGGGAAGATATCCGCTGGGCCGAGGTAGGAAGCAAGGGACTCAACCGCCTCACCGCCGTCCTCACTGCCGACAGCTATCCCCTCTCCGGCAAGAGCAAATTCCGCGAAGAATTTGTAACTTGCGGAGGCGTTGCACTTAGCAACATAGATCTTTCCACCCTGGAATGCAAAACACATCCCGGCCTGTACTTTGCCGGCGAAGTGCTGGATATAGATGCCATAACCGGAGGATTCAACCTCCAAGCCGCCTGGAGCACCGGCTACGTTTGTGCCCAAAGCATCGTCAAAAGCCTATGAACACTTATATCATAATAGCCGCCGCAGCCGCCGTGATCATAGCCGTGGTCATTACCTGGCTCATCATGCGTTCGCACGAAGTAAAAGCCTGCAACAAGCTGGAGAATGAGCTCATTGCCGCCAAACGGGATTTGGAGAATGCCGATAAGCTGCAGAAAATGCAGCAGGAATCCTTCGCACAGCAGCTGGATGCCGTAAAGAGCCAACTTTCGGCCGAAACGGAAAAACTCCTCAAGCAGCGGGAAGAAAGCCTCCAGCAGAAGGCCGAAGAGACCTTCAAGACCCTCACAGGACCACTGGGCAAGGACCTCAAAGCCATGCAGGAAAGCTTCGACGCCCAGAAGAGAACCCAGGCCGAAGGCACCGCCTCCCTCAAAACCGCCATGGAACAGGCTGTAAAGCACCTTCAGGAGCAGACGCAATCCATTGGCAGCAAGGCCGATAACCTGGCCCAGGCCCTGAAGGGACAGAACAAGATGGCCGGTACCTGGGGAGAAATCATCCTCTACAACATGCTGGTGAACGAAGGCATGGAAGAAGGCCGCGACTTTGACAAGGAAGAGACCCTGAGAGATGCCCAGGGCAGCATTGTGTATAACGAAGACAGCGGCAAACGCATGCGGCCGGACTATATCCTTCATTACCCGGACAAGACCGAGGTCATCATAGATGCCAAAACCTCCATGGAAGCCCTCTCGGACTGGGTGGCCACCGAGGATCCCATTCTCAAGGAAGATGCCGCCAAACGCAATCTGCTGGCCATCCGCACGCAGATCAAGAGCCTGTCCGGCAAGCGTTATCAGGACTATATCCGCGAAGGGTACAAGACCCTGGACTACGTGATTATGTTCATCCCCAATTACAGCTCGTTGCAGCTGGCCAAAACGCTGGCTCCCAACCTGTTCAACGAGGCCTACCAGCAAGGCGTACTCCTCACTACGGAAGAGACCCTGATGCCCTTCCTGCGTATGATCCGCGTGGCCTGGACCAACTACGACCAGGTACGCAACCAGGAAAAGATTATCAAGGCCGCCCAAACCATGGTTGACCGTGTGTACGACTTCGCCAAAGCCCACGCCGCCATGGGAGACAAGCTCCACGCAGCGCTGGACGAGTACGAGAAAGTATCGCTGAAAGTGGGAGAATCGGGGAATTCTATCCTGACTTCGGCCCGGCAGCTCATTAAACTGGGCGTCCCCAAAAACCCTAAGAAGCCGCTTCCGGATTCAGAAGAATAAACGGGATACCGCAGTTTTTTGCAAAGGCAGCGTCGGAAGGAGCATCTCCCAGCATGACGCTGCTTTTTGCGTCAATGTCCGGGAAGAGACTGCAGGCTTCATAGAACATACCAGGATTGGGTTTGCGCCTGGGGTCTTCCTCTGATACAGACGTACAGGCAAGAATAAGGTCAATGCGGCCTCCAGCTTCCAGTACGCCTTGCATCATATGGGCATGCACCTTGGCCAGATCTGCATCCGACATAACCCCCTTGCCAACGCCGCGCTGATTGGTCACCAGCACAATGTGACTGAACTTCCTGGCCCACAGAGCCAGGGCCTGCAGGATTCCGGGCATCCATTCCCACATCTCGGGTGTACGCACATAATCACCCGGAATGTGCCGGTTCAGAACACCATCCCTATCTAAAAACAACGTAGTAGCATCGGCTTTCAAAACAGCCTCAGAAGCCTTCTGCACGGCAAACCACGACGGAATGGCCCACTGGGCCTTCTGATAATCCTCCGGAATACCTATATCTATGAAATAGGCATCACTCACCCATCCGCCAATCTCTCCAATGGCCGCCCCCGGCTCCAGCACCTCCTTCTCAAAGGAGAACCGCTCCGGCAAACTGCACAGATCCAACCTTGCCCTGTCAATCGCATACACTCCGCCATTGATCAATCCCTCCTCGCAATGCTGCTTCTCCTGGAATGTTCTAACTTGTAGCGCTAGGTTTGTGGAGTCAGAGGAAAATTGGTTGTTCCTGTCCTCTTCTTCGTGCTCGGTGCTTGTGA
>JAEEQI010000196.1 GCA_016285215.1 Bacteroidales bacterium
GCAGTGCCGTTAGCACCAGACCCAGGACGAAGGAGACTATGGAGGCTTCGGCCCCAAAGGCACCTCCGGAGATGAGGTCCGGTCCGCTGGGTATGGCCTTGTACCAGGTGGTTCCGGCGTCGGTTCCCGATACGGCAAAGCCCAGGATATTGCCCTGTACGTAGTTCCAGGTCCAATGGATGCCTATGGGAATCCACAGCGATCCGGACCATTTGTAAATCATACCAAACAGGAGGCCGGCCTCTACAGAGATGGAGATGCTGGACCAGACGGATCCATTGTCGTTGGTAAGGTGGGCAAAGCCAAAGACAAAGGCCGAAACCAAAAGAGCCGGCCACATACCCCACCGCTTGTCAATCCACTTGAAGAGCACGCCGCGGAAGATGATTTCCTCACCCACGGCTACGCCAAAGAACGACAGGAAGGCTATGAGCTGGGACTGGCTGTCCCAGGTGAACTTTTCAAAAGAGACGCAGCCGCAGAGGTAGATGATGCCCGCCACCACCAGCAGATACACGGCGCCAAAGGACAGGCCCGTGAGCAGGTCCGTGAAGGCCCGGCGGCGAACCACGTCCGGAGCCCACTCCTTCTCAATCCAGTATGTGAAGACCACGTAGAGCCCCAGAATGGTCAGGGGAGGAAAGATGTAGGCCATAATGGCCTGCTTCACGGCTATCTGGAAGCCGTCAATGACTCCGTATCCCAAAAAGGCCAGAATGCCGGACACGATAAACATTAGAATCCATTTCCAGAGAGGGGCGGTCTTGATATTCATAGCAGGTCTTTGTTTGACAACACAAATGTAATCATTATATTTGTATCTGTTGAATTCAATGAAGAGGTTTTTGGTCATATCCCTTGGGCTTATGCTCGCGGCTGCCGCGCAGTCGTGTGCACAGGATTCCCTGTCCCTGAGCCTGGTGAGCCATAACCTCATTACGGACCTGGTGGGTAATGGCCAGTACTCCGGCATTACCTATCTGGGCGGCACCCACTACGCCGTGGTACACGACAAACTGGGCGGCGGAGGCATTGTGTTCTTTGACATCCACTTCCGCGAAGACGGCACCGTGGCGTTTGCCGCCAAGAACGTCCCCCCGGGAACGGAAGGCACCGGCATAGACTCAGAGGGCATAGCTTATGTCCCATCCACCCGCACCCTCTTTGTAAGCGCCGAGGCCGACCAGTCCATCCGCGAATATGACCTCAAGGGCTATCCAACGGGCCGAAAGATCAACGTTCCGGCCGATCTGGGAGTAGACAACATAACCCCCAACCTGGGTTTCGAAGCCCTTACCTACAACGCCCAGACCCATCTTTTCTGGACCGTCACGGAAGGACCGCTGCAGAGCGACGGCGGCAATCTCCTCCGCCTCCAGAGCTTTAGAGAAGACCTGGAGCCTGCCGCCCGCTATCAGTACGTGATGGATGAGCCGGAAGCTATGGCCGAAGGGGCCGAAGCCTACGTGCACGGCGTCCCGGCCCTGGCCGCCCTGCCCGACGGCCGTCTCCTAGTGCTGGAGCGGGAAGTGTACGTGCCGGCCGGCGGCATTGGAGACAAACTCAGCGGGGCTTTTACCACTGCCAAAATCTATGTGGTAAAGCCGGTGCCGGGTAAAGACAAGCCCCTCCGCAAGAAGCTGGTGAAGCAGTTCCGGACATCGGCCCTCTCCTTCTATGCCAACTATGAGGGAATGTGTCTGGGCCCCGTGCTGCCCGACGGCCGCCAGTCCCTCCTCCTCATTCCGGACAGCCAGAACGGCTCCGGAGGTCTTACCCAAGAATACCTTAGAGTTTACGCGATAGAATGAAAAAGAAGAACATCACCCCCGAAGAACTGGTTCAGTACCAGGAGCATTACTCGGAAGACGCCTTCTGGGATAAAGTGAAGCTCTTGGCGGGGAAGGCCGGTTCCAAGCTCATTTACCACGCGTTGGTGTTGTACTATACGCTTATGGATCCCAATACTCCTATGCGGTACAAGGCCATCATTGCCGGTGCCCTGGGCTATTTCATCCTGCCCGTAGACCTGATGCCGGACTTCCTCCCCTTCGCCGGTCTGGCCGACGACTGGGCTGCCCTCGTTGCTGCCCTGTCGTATGTGGTATCGGCCATTAATCCCCAAAATAAAGCCAAGGCCAAAGAGAAAGTGGAGGCCTGGTTCCCCTTTGCTAAAACGGACGACGAATGAAAACCATTGGCAACATTTTCTGGCTCCTGTTTGGAGGCATTATCATTGCCGTAATTTATTATGTAGTGGGGCTTCTGATGTGCCTCACTCTCATTGGAATTCCCTTTGGGATTCAGCTGTTCAAGATGGGCACGTACTCCCTGTGGCCCTTTGGACACGAGCTGGTGTACGGCCCGCAGGAGCCGGGATGCATCACTCTGTTTATGGATGTGCTCTGGATTATGTTGGGCTGGTGGGAGATTGCCATCCTGCACTGCGTCTTCGGCCTGTTTTTCCTTATCACCATTGTGGGAATTCCCTTTGGCATCCAGCACTTCAAGATGGCCTTTGCCTCTCTGATCCCGTTTGGAAAAGAGATCCGGTAGGCTTTTCGTAATTCAAAAAGATTTTATACCTTTGCAGTGGGAAAGTCTTGTACGACCAGCTCCCTCTGAACTCCCCCAGGACGGGAACGTAGCAAGGGTAGGAGGTTGTAGCGGTGCGATATAAGGTGCTTTCCCTTTTTTCGTTATGGCAGCAGTTTACACAATTACTTCGGGCTTGCACGACGAGCAGTCGGTGGGCAAAATCAGTGACGAATTCCTTAAGGGAGTGTTCCCGGACGGGGATTTCGAGTTCAAAGGGGCCGATTTCAGGGATTTCGGCACGCATGAACTGGATTTAATTTACGTGCGCACCGGCGGGGCCGAGGGCATTTTCAAGAGCCTGCTCCCGGAAATGCTGGCGCGGGGCATCGAGCGGTATTACCTGCTCACTTCGGGCATGTCCAACTCGCTGGCGGCCTCGCTGGAAATCCTATCCTACCTGCGGCAGCAGGGGCTGAAGGGAGAAGTTCTGCACGGCCCGGCCGACTATCTCCAAAAGCGTGTGAAGGTATTGGAAACCGTGGCAAAGGCCCGCGAGCGGCTGCAGGGAATGCGCCTCGGCGTCATCGGCCAGCCTTCAGACTGGCTCATTTCCAGCCACGCAGACCCTGTTGCCCTGGCCGATAAGCTGGGCGTCAAGTTGGTGGAAGTTCCTATGGAGGAACTGCTGCAGGAAATTGCCAAAGCCCCGTCCAACCCGGCCCCGGCAGAGGAGCCGATGGCCGATCAGGTAAGAAAGGCCTATCCCGGCGCTACGCAGATTTATCACGCCCTGGAGGTGCTGGTAAAGCGCTACCAGCTGGGGGCTTTCACCCTTCGCTGCTTCGATCTTCTCACCTCTGTCGGCAACACCGGCTGTCTGGCCCTGGCTTCCTTCAATGCGGACGGCATTCCGGCCGCCTGCGAGGGAGA
>JAEEQI010000197.1 GCA_016285215.1 Bacteroidales bacterium
TCGGCACCCTTGGCCTGGATGTTCAGGTCTTCCAGCTCCTGGCGGGCCGTCTGCAGGCCGCCCAGGATATCCTTCTCCTCGTTCCAGCGCTTCATAAGCGTTTCCCGCTGGGCCTGCAGGTCTTTGAGTTCGGCCTCCAGCTTCTCCAGCTTGGCGCTCACACCTTCGCGCTTGATGGCCTCGCGCTCAATCTCCTTCTGGCGGATGGCGCTGTTGAGGTCGTCAATGGGCTCGGGGACGGAATTCATCTCCAGGCGGAGCTTGGAGGCGGCTTCGTCCACCAGGTCAATGGCCTTGTCCGGGAGGAAACGGGAAGTGATGTACCGGTGGCTCAGGTTCACGGCGGCAATGAGGGCGTCGTCCTCGATCCGCACCTTGTGGTGGTTCTCGTAACGCTCCTTCAGGCCACGCAGGATGGCAATGCTCTCTGCGGGGGAAGGCTCGTCCACCATCACCATCTGGAAACGGCGCTCCAGGGCCTTATCGGCCTCGAAGTACTTCTGGTACTCGTCCAGGGTGGTGGAACCTATGGTTCTGAGCTCACCGCGCGCCAGGGCCGGTTTGAGGATGTTGGAGGCATCCATGGCTCCGGAGCTTCGGCCTGCTCCCACCAGGGTGTGGATCTCGTCTATGAAGAGGATGATCTCTCCGGCGCTGTCCACTACTTCCTTGACCACGCCCTTGAGGCGCTCTTCAAATTCACCTTGATATTTTGCGCCCGCGATAAGGGCTCCCATATCCAGGGAATAGACTTTCTTGGATTTGAGGTTTTCAGGCACCTGCCCGTTCACTATGTTCTGGGCAATGCCCTCAGAGATGGCGGTCTTGCCCACGCCGGGCTCGCCCACCAGGATAGGGTTGTTCTTCGTGCGTCGAGACAGAATCTGCAGCACACGGCGGATTTCGTCGTCCCGGCCAATCACCGGGTCCAACTTGCCTTGCGATGCCCTCTCGTTGAGGTTGATGGCAAAGCGTTCCAAAAAGTTACTGTTGTTCTGTTCCATAAATTCTTTCTCCTTTTGCCTTTTCCTTCATCAATCTTTGTTCCCCTTGCAACAAACTGACAAAATGGCAGATTTATTCCAAATAATTCGTATCTTTGCAAGACTATGGATTTACAGGCGCTAAAGAACAAATACGACATCATTGGCAACGACCCCGCCCTCAACGAGGCCCTGGAGACGGCCGTGAAGTTTGCCCCCACCGGCCTGAGTGTGCTCATTCAGGGAGAAAGCGGCGTGGGCAAGGAGAACGTGGCGCGCATCATCCATCAGTACAGCACCCGCAAGCAGGGGCCTTTCTTTGTGGTCAACTGCGGCGCGCTGCCCAAGGAACTGGTGAATTCGGAGCTCTTCGGCCACGTCAAAGGCTCTTTCACCGGCGCCGTGGACAACCGCAAGGGTTATTTTGAAGAGGCCGACGGAGGAACCCTCTTCCTGGACGAGATTGCCGAACTCCCCCTGGAATCCCAGGCGCTGCTGCTGCGCGTGCTGCAGAGCGGAGAGTTCCGCAAGGTGGGTTCCAATAAGGTAGAGCACACGGACGTGCGCATTGTAGCCGCCACCAACGTGCACCTGTACGAGGCCGTCAAGCGCGGCAAGTTCCGCGAAGACCTCTACTTCCGCCTCAGCGCCGCCCAGATCCGCATCCCCGCCCTGCGGGAACGCAAATCGGACATTTACCTGCTGTTCCGCAAGTTCACCTCGGACTTCTCGGAAGTGAACGGTATGTGCAAGATATCCCTCAAGCCGGACGCCATCCGTCTGCTGGAGCAATACCGCTGGCCGGGCAATATCCGCCAGCTGCAGGGCTTCACGCAGTCCCTCACCGCCCAGCTTTCCCAGAAGGTAACCCCTACCCTCCAGCGCATAGAGTTATCGGCCCAGGAGCTCCTGCCGTTTATGCCGCGGGAAGAAGGGGAACCCATCCCTATGCTGTACGAAGGTCCGCAGCCGCAGCAGTCTTCGCTGGGGGCCGATGAGCGCCAGGCCATTTTCAAGGCCATCCTGGACATCAAGCAGGAGGTAGACGCCCTCAAGGCCCGTATGGACCGCCGGGAACTGCCCGCTCCGCCCGTGGCCTCCCCCGCCCCCGTGATGGAGGACGAGGCCGAGTGGCAGGACCAGGAAGAGCCGCAGCCCCTCCCCGCTGAGGAACCCTCCCTGAGCGTACGCCGCTCGGAGGAAGAGCTCATCCGCCAGGCCCTGGAGAAGTACCACGGCAACCGCAAGAAGGCCGCCGAGGAACTGGGCATGAGCGAACGCACCCTGTACCGCAAACTTCCGCCCGAATACCGTAGAAAATAATGAAACGCATCGCCAGCATACTCGCGCTAGCCGCCCTGGTCGTTTCCTGTGGAATCTATTCTTTCACAGGCACTTCCATCCAGCCCGACGTGAACACCATCACCATCCCCTATGTGGAATACAAGGCGCTGCGCGTGAACCCTTCCCTCTCGGGAGAGATGACCGAGGCCCTTCAGGAGAAGTTCCGCAAACTCACCCGCCTGGAGCAGGTGGACATGGACGGAGATCTGGAACTGGTGTGCGAGATCACCGGTTACGACGTAAAGGCCGTGGCCGTGACAGCCGACGAACAGGCCGCCCAGAACCGCCTCACCGTTACCGTCAAGATCGATTTTTCCAATAAGAAATATCCCGAGGACGACGTCACCAACAAGACGTTCAGCGCCTACGAGGACTTCGATTCCACCCTTTCCCTGGACGCCGTGGAGGGAGACCTCTGCGTGACCATCATCGAAAAACTGGTAGAAGACATCTTCAACGCAACCGTCGCCCAATGGTAACGCCCTCCAAGCATATCGACATCCACGCCCTCACCCTGGACGAGCTCACGGGTGTGGTGAACCTGTATCCCTGGTACGCAGCCGCCCGCCTGGAGCTGTGCCGCCGCATGTTCGCCATGGGCGAGAACGCCTGGAGCGAAGAAGAGTTCGCGGCCCAGGCCCTGTACGTGGCAGACCGCGGCAAGTTCTCCGACCTGGTTCGGGGCCGCCGCCGCGTGGACTGCTCGGACAAAGACGCCGAGAACCTGCTGGCCTCTTACATGGAGCCCTCCGTCCCCCAGCCGGAAGCCGCACCGGTGCATTCCGTGCGCGTAGTAGGAGGAGACTATTTCTCCCAGGCGCAGTACGACAAGGTGCGGGAAGGCTCGGACCATGTGTTCTCCCGCCTGGCCGGAAAAGCCCCCGCGGAGGTCACCGTACGGGAAGAAGAGACCATCCAGATTGCCGAGCGCTTCGCCACCGAGACGCTGGCGCAAATATTTGTAGAACAGGGCCGATACGAGGAGGCCAAACGCATTTATTCCCGTCTGATTTTGGATATTCCGGAAAAAAGTGCTTACTTTGCATCCCTTATTGACAAATTGGGCCAAT
>JAEEQI010000001.1 GCA_016285215.1 Bacteroidales bacterium
CCACCATTGCCTTCTATATCTATTTCTGGTAGTATTATGTTGGAAGAACTGAAAAAGAAAGTATGCCAGGCCAACCTGGACCTGGTAAAACACGGCCTGGTGCTGTTCACCTGGGGCAACGTAAGCGCCATAGACCGCGAAAGCGGCCTGGTGGTGATAAAGCCCAGCGGCGTGTCCTACGATAACATGAAGCCCGAAGACATGGTAGTGGTGGACCTGGACGGAAAAGTGGTGGAGGGAGAACTGAACCCCTCCTCCGACACGCCCACCCACGTGGTCCTGTACAAGGCCTTCCCCAACATCGGCGGCGTGGTGCACACCCATAGCACCTATGCCACCGCCTGGGCCCAGGCCGGAGAGAATATCCCCAATATCGGCACCACCCATGCCGATTATTTCCACGAGGATATTCCCTGCACGCGCGACATGAAAAAGGCCGAAGTTTTTGGCGAATATGAGAAAGAAACGGGCAACGTGATTGTGGAAACCTTCCAGGAAATCAATCCGGACGACACCCCCGCCGTGCTGGTGAAAAACCACGGTCCCTTTGCCTGGGGCAAAGATGCCGACAATGCCGTGCACAACGCCGTGGTGCTGGAGGAAGTAGCCAAGATGGCCTTCATAGCCTGCAACGTGCATATGTCTTTCAATGTCAAAATGGGCCTGATGTCCAACAAACCTTCTATGAACAAGCACCTCATTGAGAAACACTACAGCCGTAAGCACGGACCCAACGCCTACTACGGCCAAAAAAAGAAATAATAACACAAAACTGAATACAATTATGGCATTTGAAAATTGCGAATTATGGTGGGTCACCGGTGCCCAACTGTTATACGGCGGAGACGCTGTGGTTAAAGTAGACGCCCACTCCAAGGAGATGGTAGACGGCCTCAACGCTTCCGGCAACATTCCGGTAAGAATCGTTTACAAAGGAACGGCCAACTCCAGCCAGGAAGTGGAAGATGTGATGCTGGCGGCCAACAACGACCCCAAGTGCGTGGGCATCATCACCTGGATGCACACCTTCTCCCCCGCCAAGATGTGGATCAAGGGCCTTCAGGACCTGAAGAAGCCCCTCCTCCACTTCCACACCCAGTACAATGCGGAGATTCCCTGGAACGAGATTGACATGGACTTCATGAACCTGAACCAGAGCGCTCACGGAGACATTGAATTCGGCCATATCTGCTCCCGGATGAGGGTACCCCGCAAGGTGGTGGTAGGTTACTGGAAAGATCCTGAGGCCCAGCGCCGCATTGCCATCTGGGCCCGCGTAAGCGCCGCCATGGCCGATGCCCGCAACGTCCGCTGCCTGATGTTCGGCATGAATATGAACAACGTGGCCGTGACGGACGGAGACCGCGTGGAATTTGAGCAGCGCCTGGGTTATCACGTAGACTACTACCCGGTATCCTCCCTGATGGACTATTGGAAGAAAGTTTCTCCTCAGGAGGTAGACGCCCTGGTAGAAGAGTACAAGAGCCTCTATACCATCAAGATTGACGAAACCGGCCCCGAAGTATACTGGAAGAAGGTGCGCAACGCCGCCCGGGCAGAGATTGCCATCCGCCGCGTCCTGAAGGACAAGGGCGCCACCGCCTTCACCACCAACTTTGACGACCTGGGAGATGCCGATATCGAATCCCCTACCTTCTGCGGCTTCGACCAGATTCCCGGCCTGGCCACCCAGCGCCTCATGGCCGAAGGTTATGGCTTCGGTGCCGAAGGAGACTGGAAGACCGCCTGCCTGCAGCGCACCCTCTGGGTGATGTCCCAGGGCCTTCCCGGCGGCTGCTCCTTCCTGGAAGACTACACCCTCAACTTTGCCGGTGAAAAGTCTTCTTGCCTGCAGAGCCATATGCTGGAAGTCTGCCCCATGATAGCCAGCGAGAAACCCAAGTTGGAAGTGCACTTCCTGGGCATTGGTATCCGCAAGCAGCCCACCGCCCGTCTGGTGTTCACCTCCAAGACCGGCCCCGGCTCCAAGGCTACCATCGTAGACCTCGGAAACCGCTTCCGCGTCATTGTGCAGGATGTAGACTGCATCGAGCCCCAGCCCATGCCCAAACTGCCCGTGGCATCGGCCCTCTGGGTCCCCCGTCCCAGCTTTGAGGTTGGCGCCTGCGCCTGGATCCTGGCCGGCGGCACGCACCATTCGGCCTTCAGCTACGACATCACGGCCGAATACTGGGGAGACTTTGCCGAAATTACCGGCATCGAGTTCCTCCACATCGGAGAGCATACCACCATTCACCAGTTCAAGAAAGAACTGCGGATGAACGAAGTATATTATCTGCTGAACAAAGCCCTCCAGTAGTATGAACGCCAAACAGACCATCGAGGCCGGGAAAGCCATCCTGGGCATCGAATTCGGCAGCACCCGCATCAAGGCTGTCCTGATAGATGAGGAACACAATCCCATCGCCCAGGGCAGCCACGAGTGGGAAAACCAGTTTGAAGGCGGCTACTGGACTTACAGCCTGGACGCCATCTGGACCGGTCTGCAGAAGTGCTACTCCGACCTGCGGGAAGATGTCCACAAGCACTACAACGCAGAGATCGTAAACCTTGCCGGCATTGGCATCAGCGCCATGATGCACGGTTATATGGCCTTCAACAGCGCAGACCAGCTGCTGGCACCCTTCCGCACCTGGCGCAACACCAATACCGGTGCCGCCGCCAAGGAACTGAGCGCCCTGTTCAACTTCAACATGCCCCTCCGCTGGAGCCTCTCGCACCTGTACCAGTGCATCCTGGACGGAGAAGAGCACGTGAAGGACGTAGTTTTCTTCACCACCCTGGCCGGTTACATCCATTGGAAACTCACCGGACACAAGGTGCTGGGCGTGGGCGATGCCTCCGGCATGATGCCCATCGATGCCAAAACCAAGGACTTTGACGAAAAACGTATTGCTGCCTTTGACAAGTTGGTAGCGCCCAAGGGATATCCCTGGAAGCTGAGGGACATCCTTCCCAAGGTGCTGCTGGCAGGCGAACCGGCCGGCGTGCTCACCGAAGACGGAGCCCGCCTGCTGGACATCTCCGGCCATCTGAAGCCGGGAGTTCCCTTCTGCCCGCCGGAAGGAGACGCCGGAACGGGCATGGTAGCCACCAACGCCGTGAAGCCCCGCACGGGCAATGTATCGGCCGGCACCTCTTCCTTCTCCATGATTGTGATGGAAAAGGACCTGTCCAAGCCGTACGAAGTCATTGACATCGTAACCACCCCGGACGGTGCGCCGGTGGCCATGGTGCACTGTAACAACTGCACCAGCGACCTCAACGCCTGGGTGAACCTGTTCAAGGAGTACCAGCAGCTGCTGGGCATTCCCGTGGACATGAACGAAGTCTTTGGCAAGCTGTACAACAACGCCCTCACGGGAGACGCAGACTGCGGAGGCCTGGTAGCGTACAACTACTTCTCCGGAGAGCCCGTGACGGGCCTTTCCGAAGGACGTCCGCTGTTTGTGCGCAACGCCCTGGACAAGTTCAGCCTGGCCAACTTTATGCGGGCCCACCTATATGCATCGGTGGGTGTGCTGAAGATTGGAAACGATATCCTGTTCAAGGAAGAGAAGGTGAAAGTGGACCGCATCACCGGTCACGGAGGCCTGTTCAAAACGCCCGTTGTGGGCCAGAGAGTACTGGCCGCCGCGCTGGGAACGCCCATTTCCGTGATGGAAACCGCCGGAGAAGGCGGTGCCTGGGGCATTGCCCTGCTGGCTGCCTTCTGCGTAAACAATGCCGGCAAGCTGTCCCTCCCGGACTATCTGGAAAAGAAAGTCTTCGGCGGAAGCACCGGAACGGAAATAGCCCCTACTCAGGAAGACATCGCCGGCTTTGACGCCTGGATACAAAACTATACCGCCTGCCTTCCCATCGAGGAAGCGGCGGTACAGAACAAAGCTTAAAAAAATCCCGAGGCCTCAAAACCTCGGGATTTTTTTATTTCACTTCCAGCACCACTATGGATGCGGCGGGAAGGGTTAATTTCACCTTGTTGCCGCTAATCTTGGTGCCCGTGAAAGCGGCCGGTTTAACAGCCGGTTCCTTGCCAAAATCGTTGTAGGCGTGCACATCGGGAGCCGTCAGGATTTCACCGGTAACGGTCTTGGGCTTCAAGGAATCAAAGCTCAGTTCCACCGTGACGGGCTTATCCAGCACAGGATTGGCCAGGGAAACGTGCAGGACGCCGGAAGCATCGCGCGAGGCACTGGCGCTGAACTTGTCCATAATGCGGCCTTCTTCGGACACCAGACGCTCGCAGTCATACTCGGCCGGCACATAGGTGGCATTCTGGTGTACGCTATACATCCGGAACACGTGATAAGTGGGCGTAAGCAGCATCTGGGGGCCTTTGGTAAGGATCATAGCCTGCAGAACATTCACTACCTGGGCAATGTTGGCCATCTTCAGACGGGCCGTATGCTTGTTGAAAATATTCAGCGAAAGGGCGGCTACCATAGCGTCTCTAAGCGTGTTCTGCTGATACAGGTGGCCGGGATTGAAACCGGGTTCGGAATCAAACCAGGTACCCCATTCGTCCAGCAGGAGCGCCACGCGGCGCTGAGGGTCGTAGGCGTCCATGATGGCCTCGTGGTTCCGAAGCACCTCATCTACCTCCACGCACTTGGCCAGGGTGTTGTAGTAGTCCTCATTGGTAAAGTGCAGGGCAGCGCCCTTGCTTCCTACCCATCCCTTGCAGGTATAATAATGCAGGGAAAGACCATCCATCTTGGAAGCAGCGTTTTTCATCATCACGCGGGTCCAGTTGTAGTCATAGTCAGATGCACCGCAAGCCACCTTGAACAGCTGGTTTCCACTGTAGTTACGGGAGTAGAGGGCGTAGCGCTTATATACGTCGGAATAATAATCCGGCGTCATATCGCCTCCGCAGCCCCAACTCTCATTGCCGACGCCCAGGTATTTTACCTTCCAGGGCTCTTTGCGGCCGTTTTTAGCGCGGAGTTCGGCCATCGTTCCATTCTCGGCCGTCATATATTCCACCCACTTGGCCAGTTCCTCCACGGTGCCGGAGCCCACGTTGCCGCTGATGTACGGCTGCGTGCCCAGCATCTCACACAGGTTCAGGAACTCGTGCGTACCGAAGGAATTGTCTTCCAGGGTACTACCCCAGTTGTTGTTCACCAGCTTGGGCCGATTCTCGCGAGGGCCGATACCGTCCATCCAATGGTACTCATCGGCAAAGCAGCCGCCGGGCCAGCGCAGCACGGGAACTTTCAGGGCCTTCAAGGCCTCCAACACATCGATACGATACCCCTCCACATTGGGGATATCACTGTCCGGACCCACCCAGATGCCTTCGTAGATGCATCGGCCCAGATGCTCGGAAAACTGTCCGTAAATCTCGGCCGGAATCCCGGGCTGCCCCTGGGCGGTCTCACTTACCTTGACTTTGACCTGGGCGGTTGCGCCCAGGGTCAAAGCCAAAGCAAAAACTAACATCAAAACTTTTTTCATCCGTTATTTGATTTTCTTGCCCCAGATGGTGGCATTCACATCCTTGTGCGTTCCGGCGAAGACCACGGTCTCCTGACGGGGATCAGCCTCCCAGTCGGCCTCGTGCGCCACTACCATTACGATGGAGAAATTGTCACGCGTAATGGTCAGGAACTGCCGGGACTCGTCAAACTTCCAGGTACCATTCTCCGCACCATTCAAGGTCACCTTGCCGTCGGCGGTGAAGACAAATTCCATAGAGGGATCCTGCACGCCCTGAACGTAAGCCAGGTCTATGATT
This sequence comes from Bacteroidales bacterium, assembly GCA_016285215.1. The sequence continues at coordinate 5,765 of JAEEQI010000001.1, forward strand.
TCATAGGTGCCGGCAATCTCAGAAGCGGTCACAGCCTTCTTGTCCAGACCGGCATAACGCTCCGGCAGGGCCAGCGGCCACAGGTCGTCCAGATTATCGGCCGATGAAGGAGCCCATACGATGCGGCGGATATGGCCCATCATGAGGGCATTGGAGCTGGCGTTGCCGTTCACACCGGCCGGCAGACGGCCCTGCGAAGCATAGAACCAGTCACCGGTGATATCCTGCTGGAAGATACCGCAGTGGGAAATACCTACCCAGCCGGCGCTGCCCGCAAACTTGTAGGGATGGGTGACGATAGGATAAGCCACATTTCCCTCGCTAATGTTGTTTCCCTTGATATCGTAGTAGGGGCCTTCGATGTTCTCTGCCCGGCAGACACGGGTGTTGTAAGGAACATCCAGCCCGTCATACGCCATAAACAGGTAGTAGTACTTGCCGTTTTTCACAATCTCAGGAGCCTCGGACCCCTGCCAGCGGCTCCAGGTACCGGAAGCCACGCGGGTAGCAATGCGCTTGCCATAGTTGGGGTTGGCATTCCAAGGCTCTCCCAGACCCTTGAATACGCCGCCCTGGAAGGCCGCCTTCGGCAGACCGCTTTCCGGATCAATCTCCATAATGGCGAAACCGCTGTGCCAGGAGCCATAAATGAGCCAGTGCTTGCCCTCATCCACAATGTAAGTGGGGTCGATGGCGTTGAAATAGAAGTAAGAGCTGCCATAGTCTCCGCCATAGCTGGCGCGGCCATAGGCATCGAAGGCCTTGTCCGTAGAGGAGCAGGTCACAAAACCCTTGTCCACCCAGGAATCCGGATCCTCCGGCGTGGTAGTTTCACACATACCGATGAAAGCACGCTCGGTCCAGCTGCCATCGAAACTGGCGGGGGTATTGGGCGCGCCGGTCTTGATGAAGTTGTCCACGATGATACTGTAGTACATACGTACCTTTCCGTCAACGACACGCACCACGGGAGCCCAGTAACCATATACCGGGTTATCGATGGGTTCCAGGTTCATACGGCCACGGATGCTGTTCAGAGAGTCTTTCACCCAAGCCGGGGCTGTGTTCATAGGACCGTAAATGTGGGTCCAGTTCACCAGATCCTTGGAGCGCTTGCCCTGGAACTGACGGCCCATGGTAGCTTTGTCATGCTCATTTCCGTAAGAAGCAGATGTGCCGAACATATAGTAATACCCGTTATAGAAGGTAACGGAAGGGTCGTGCACGTTGGCCAGGTTCCAATTGGGATGGAAGTCCCAGTTGGCGATGGAGGCGTAGTCGTCGGCATAGGTAGGGATACCGCTGTCATTCACTTTCCCCTCGAAATCCTCCTTGGTCCGGATTCCCACACCGTCATCCTTGGTACAGGCAGCCCATGCAAGAGCGCCGCAGAGGGCCAAAACAAGATATTTTTTCATAATCATTCTCCTTTATTAGTTCAAATCGGTCACAGGGTGAATTCTCCAAGCGGGCGTGTTGGGCGTGCTGGTATTGGCCGAATTGCCGTGCAGCTTGGGGTTGTTGTTCAGGGTACCCTGGAAGATCGGGAAGTACTCGTGTCCCTCGCGGAAATAAGAGGTATAGGAGTCGTCGGTGCAATCCAGCGGGGTGCCGGAACCCTTGGGGTTCAGGTTGTCGGTGGTGATGGGCTTCATCACGGCCTCGTCGTACTTGTCATCAAAGTAATAACGGCTGTGGGCGGCAATCTGCTGCAGGCGCTCGGGATTGTAGAAGAAGCCCCAGCGGATGAGGTCTACGCCGCGGCCGTTCTCCAGGCCGAACTCCTTGGGACGCTCCACATTGGCAATCTGCTCGAAGAGCTTGTCGGCATTGCCGGCGAAGGTGGCCAGGCTCAGGGGAGCCAGGGCAACGCGTCCGCGAACGGCATTGATCCAGTCGATGGCCTGCTGGGTGGGGCCGTTGACCTCGTTCTCGCACTCGGCGGCACGAAGGAGGACATCGGCATAACGCATCAGGCGCACATTGATACCGCAGTGCAGACCGGTAACCACGCTGGCGTACAGGCCGGTGCGGGCATTGGTCCACTTGGATACGGGAATACCACCGTTGTCGTTGTTGGTACGCAGCTTACCCTGGGTCTCATTGGTAATCACTTCCTGATACACAACGTTCGCACGAGGATCTCCACCAGGATATGCAGCCGTAGCATTACCCGTATACAGGTCATATTCGGGCTCATAGGTCATAGCCGTCCAGTACAGACGGGGATCCAGACGACCGTCGGTGCACTTCTCCGCCTTAAACAGGTTGTAGAGCCAGTTGCTCATGGCAACGTCACCCCAGCCGCCGAAGGTTCCGGGGCCCATATTGGCTTCAAGGGCGTGGCCCTGGGTAGCATTGGAGGAGATGTTCACAGGGGTCCATTCCTCATCCACGCCGCCGGTGCCGTAGTCCATGAACTGGACTTCGAAGAGGCTTTCCGCATTGTTCTCATCCACCCCTTCACGGAAGTTGGCGCCGTAGTCGGCCACCAGTTCATAGTGGCCATATTTCTCAGTACCGCCATCGGCCGTGTTCAGGAGGTCCTTCAGGATCTTGAGGGCATCCTCATATTTGTGACGGAACATCAGCGTACGGGCATAGTAACCGGCAGCAGCACCGCAGGTGGCACGGCCCTTGGCCCACTCACCGCCGATGTCACGCTTGGGAAGAAGTTCCATCGCTTCCAGAAGATCGGATTCCACCAGGTCCAGGATTTCGTCCTGACTCACGTTTTCCGAGTAGATGGTCTCCAGGGAGCCATACTGGGCATAGTCGTCGAACTTGGGAACGGTCTGGTAGTAAGTAGCGAGCTGGTAATATGCCAGGGCACGAAGGAACAGGGCCTCACCGCGCATACGGGCACGGGCCGGGGTCATATTGTTCTCCTCGGGATTGATCTTTTTCAGGACAAAGTTACAGCGGTTTACCACGTGGTAGCTGTCACGCCAGATCCACTGGTCGGTGACATCGATGGTACCGGGGGAATTGAGGTGATCGGCGGGAATATACCAGGCGTTCTGGGGGTTCCAGGCTTCATCGCCACGCATCACATCGTGCATATAGCCCACACGGGCGAACGTGCCTTCCAGGCGGATGCGGTTGTAGCACGCAATCACGGCCTCCTGAAGGTCTGCATCGGTGTTGCCGAAGTCGTATGTGGTCTGGTTGTTCACATTTTTCACGGCCAGTTCCTTGTCGCAGGAAGCAATGGTGACCAGCATCGTGAAGGCAGCCAGAATAAACGATATCTTTTTCATATTCTTGTGCATTTTCAGATTACTAGAAGGACAGGTTCACACCAAACATGGCACTCATAGGAGCCGGATAAGAGCAATAGTTGAAGCCCGGGGTGAAGACGCCGCCGGCGAAGTCAATATTGTAACCCTTGTAAGCAGTGATGGTTGCCAGGTTCTGGCCGGACAGGTACACGCGGACGCCACGGATAAAAGCGTTCTCAAACCATTTCTCCGGGAAGTTGTAACCCAACTCAACGTTGGCTATCTTCCAGTAGGCACCGTTCTGCATGAAACGGGAGCTGAAGAAGTCGTTGTTCACCGTACCGTCGGCCGAATTGGCTACGCGCGGAACGGAAGTGCTGGGATTGGCGGGCGTCCAGGCATTCACCAGGTCCACGCTCTTGTTGGTGATACCGTAAGAGCTGTGCAGGGCCTGGTCCACATAGTCCACCAGCTTGTGACCGGCGGCACCATACGTGGAGATGGTGAGGTCGATGCCCTTGTACTCGAAGCGGGCGCTCAGGCCAAACTGGACCTTGGGCATACCGCTGCCCAGGAAGGTGCGGTCATCGGCCGTAATCTGGCCATCGTTGTTGATGTCACGGTAAGCCACATCGCCGGGCTTGGCACCGTTCTGGATTACGAAGTCACCGTTGTCGTTCACGTGATGGTCAATCTCGTACTGGTTCTGGAAGATTCCTTCGTACACATAACCGTAGAAACGACCCACTTCCTCGCCCACAATGGTGCGGCACATGGCATCGTCACGGGAAACGGTACCCATACCCAGGGACGTTACCACGTTCTTCGGGAAGGTGACGTTACCGGAGATATCGTATTTGAATTCGTGCTTGTAGTTACGATAGCTGGCGCTCAGTTCCACACCGGAGTTCACCATAGTGGCGGCGTTCATCGTAACGGTTTCGTTGGTGGCACCGGCCTCGGCAGGAACGGGCACGGAGTAAAGCAGATCCTCAGAGACATTGCGATAGTAGTCGGCATTGAACTCCAGGGCACCGCCGAACATGGAATAGTCGATACCGATGTCCAGGGACTTCTTCTTTTCCCAGCGGATATACTCGTTCACGTAGTTGGAGATAGCGGAACCCGTTACCTTGTTGCCACCGAAACTGTAAGTGTAGTTGCCGCGGGCCATGGTTTCCATAAAGGCATAGTCGCCGATGTTCTCGTTACCCAGGATACCGTAGGATGCACGGATCTTGAGGAGACTCACCAGGTGCGGATCCACGTTGTCGGCAAAGAAGCGCTCCTTGTCGATTCTCCAGCCCAGGGAGAAGGACGGGAACCAGTCCCAGCGGTTCACGCTCAGGCGGGAAGAACCGTCACGGCGGACCGTTGCCTGGAAGAGATAGCGGCCATCGTAGTCGTAGTTGATACGGCCGATGATGGAAGACAGCACGTGTTCGCTCTCATAGGAGCTGGCATCACGGGTGGCGGCGTTGCCCACCTGCAGGTAGTAAGGCTCCGGGAAGTTGTTACCCCAACCGGCCAGCGTGTGGTATTTCTCGCGCTGGAAGGTGATACCGGCCACCGCGTTCAGATGATGCTTGCCAAACTTGCCGTCATAGGTGAGATAATTTTCCACCAGGAAGTCGCTGTAGTTGTTGTAGTTCTCGCTCAGACGTTCATTGGTCTTGGCCAGGTAGTTGGCGTTGGACAGGATGAAGGCCGGAAGGAAGGTGAAGCCCTTCACGAAGGAACGGCTGTAAGAGAGGTTCAGGTTGTAATCCAGCTTATGGTTGTCGTTCTTATGACCCACCATATCCAGGATATCCAGGGTGGCGGAACCGGTGGCGACCACGCGGTCCACGGTGGACTTGCGCTGGATCAGGTTGTTGTACAGCAGCGGGTTGGCGATACGGATATCACCGTGTACGCTGTCATAGTAGGTACCAAAGCCATAAGCGTCGTAGCTATAGTCGGAGGCGGCGCCCACCACGCGGTCCAGGAACCAGGTGGTGGCATCGTAGGCCTTGATGGACGGGGGCATAAACAGAGCCGTTGCCATGATAGGATACTGGGTACCATACAGACCCTGTACGTATTCGTTGAGATTGGAAGCAGACATGTTGTCCTGGTCCGAGTGGGAGTATACGATACCTGTACGGATCTTCAGGAACTTGATGTCCATGGTATTGTTCACACGGATGGTGAAACGGTCAAAGTTGGGACCGGCACCCCGGAGGGTTCCCTTCTGGGAGAAATAGTCCAGGCCCACATTGTAGGTGCTGTTCTCACCACCGCCGGACAAGTTCAGGTTGTGGTTCTGGCGGATACCCGTCTTAAACATTTCCTTGAACCAGTCGGTATTGTTGGTCTTGGGATCCAGGTAGTTCTCGGAACCTACCACATAACCGGAGGGCACTTTGTCGGCCAGGCCGGAATTGGCATAGGACATACGCATATAGTCGCCATACTGGCTGGCGTCCATCACTTTGTACACGTCCTTGCGGATCTGGTCCACACCCACATAACCGCGGTAGTCAACCTTCACAGGCTGGTTCTTCTTACCGTTCTTGGTGGTGATGATAACCACGCCGTTAGCAGCACGGGAACCGTAGATGGCGGCGGCGGAAGCATCCTTCAGCACCTGGATGGTCTCAATGTCGTTGGGGGAGAAATCACGGATGGTGGTACCCATGGGCACGCCGTCAATCACGTACAGCGGGCTGGTGTCACCGAAGCTGCCGATACCGCGGATGCGGACGGAAGGGTCGGCACCGGGCTGACCGTCGGAAGTGATCTGCACACCGGCCACCTTACCCTCGAGCATGGAGGAGATGTTGGAGTGGGACACTTTCTTCATTTCATCGGCATCCACAATGGCGACAGAGCCGGTGAGGTCCACCTTTTTCTGGGAACCGTAACCCACCACGACCACCTGGTCCAGGAGGGTGGTTTCCGTCTTCATGGTAATGGTACCCAGGTTACCGTTGGGGCCCACGGTGATTTCAATGGTTTCGAAACCAACGGAGATGAACTGCAGCACGGAACCTTCCGGAGCAGTGAGGGAGAAATTACCGTCAAAGTCGGCGGTAGTACCGGTGGTGGTACCCTTCACCACTACACCGGCCCCCAGCAGGGGCTCTCCGGTTTCGTCGATAACGGTACCCTTCACCGTCACGTTATTCTGCGCCAGGGCCGAGAAAACAACGACCAGGAGCATAGCTATGGTTGAGAATAATTTTTTCATATTCCTTACGTCTTTAGATTAAAGGATTACAGCATAGGATGCCTCCGTGACGAACGATACTACAAGGTCATCGCTCTGGACGGGGATGTTCTTGAATAGCTGGAAGTGCGTTTCACCGTTTGCGCAAGTAAGGTCATAGCGGGCAGTAGCCGTGTTGTCGCCATTATTGGTAACGGTAATCTTTACCTTGGTAAGGTTAATGCAGGACAGGAAGGTGTCCCAATTCCAATTAGATTCCAGACGTTCATCTGCTCCAAAGTGGGCATGGTCCCAATCGCCGTTAAGGACATAGAAGTTATCGATACGGCAAAGAGCATATTCGATACCGCCTGCCGCCCTGTTCATAATAATGCACGGGAACTGATAATTGGCCGTTGCGGCGGAATAGACAAACATTTCCACCTCATAAGTATTGCCTGCTGCTACAGCGGTGGTCCCGTCGGAGAACGTTTGCCACCAGCCATTGGAGAAGTCTACAGCGCCGAATGCGCCGGTTCCTTTCACCACTGTAATATCAATGTCAGCAGTAATACCTTCTTCATAGGTAACCGTAATCTTCTTACTGCCGGCCTCTGCAGGGATATCACTGAAAGTAAGATCGCTATTATCGAGTACCTTCTGACTGTTGTCGGAATAGGTAGCCGTCACCTCTACGCCCACGGGGTTGAAAGGGAGAGCGGTGTCATAGACATAATACGTTGTTACAGTAGGCTGCTCGGTAACGGCGATGCTGGTCACCGTGGGATCGCCCGGGCTGGGCGGCGTGGCAGGAGTGAATTCCAGATAGGAAGCCTCGGTCACCAGTGCGAACTGGACATCATTGGCATCCACCGGAATCTTGTCGTAACGCTGGAAGTGGGTCTCCTCTCCGTCAGGGTAAATCACGTAATAGCTGATGCTGGCATAAGTGCCGTCATTGGCCACGGTAATACTGACCGTAGAACCACTCAGGTGTTCAGCGAAGTAGGAACCGTCAAAATTCCAGTTACTGGTGATATCAATACGTGCAGGGAAATTGGCACTCGCGGGATCGGTATCGCCCGTAGCAGCACCCCAGCACCAATGATCCATTCGCACCACGCCATATTCGCTAAGATCGGCACGGCGAAGAATGGTACAAGGGCTCTGGTAATTGGCTGCGCCTTTAGAATAAAGGGTAAAACCAATGGTCTGGCTTTCGCCAGGAGCAACAACCCAGTCACGCGTAAAGGTGGACCACCAGCCATTGCTGAAATCTTTGGCGCCCACATTTTCTTCCTGAGCCGGAAGGGAACTGGCTGCAATCACAAGGTCACCCGTCGCAGTCATGGCATCGTCACCGCTGCCATAGGTCACGGTGAAGGCATCGGTATACGTACCGGGGACAGCGTTATAGACCACTTTGTCCTCTGCGAACGCAACCGTGCAGTCCGAAGCGGAAATGGCGAGGGTGGAGCCGTCGGAATAGGTGCCGATAATGCTGAGGGCCGAAGGGCTCAGCGTGATATACTTGGCGCTGCCAACCACATAGGCTTTGGCGGTTGCAGTAATACTCTTGAGCTCGGAAGTGACGTTCACCTTGGTAAACCCGACGGCAGGAGTGCTTGCAACGGCACCGCTCTTGGTCTTATTATAGGTGTAAAGGATAACATCGGGACCAGGGACCGTTGCAAAATTCTCCGCTGCAGAGAATACGACATCCCCAAGTTCCACATCCTTGGATGTTCCATCCTCGAAAGTAACCTTGGCAACAAGAGAGGAATTCTCCAGCACCTCTTCCAGCGTGGCTCCTTGGCTTACATTGGCCGGGATGCCGGTAACAATGATAGAAGCGGGCTGCACTTCCTCCACTTTCGTAATCTTGGAGTTGATGGTGTAGGCTTCCCGAACGTCAAAGTGAGAGCCGTCCGTAGTAATGAAAGCATAGATCATGGAATCATCTAACTGGCAATTGAAGGTCTTGCTCACTACATCACCGTTTTCAGCGGTAGCTTCCACCGTAATAAAGGTAATTCCCACGGGGGAACGGTCAATTTCCATCTTCACAAAGGCCCCGTCCATGATTTCCGTGAAAACACCCCAGAAAGCGTCACCATAGTCGGCCAGCTCTACTCCGTTGATGTAGTTCTTGTCCAGCGCTGCATCCCAGCAGGGGCCCCAGCCATAGTGGTCGGAGCGAACGACAAGATGCTCTGCATAAGCAGGGTTGTCCCCGGTAGAATGACCTAGCGTCGTAGCCAGCACCAGATTCCAGTTGCTCCAGATATTAGCCTTGGAACTGTAGTTGTAAAATTCCAAGTGGAGCAGACGACCGGCCGCAACCTCGAAGGACTGGCTCCAGTCTCCCCACCAGCCGGTGGAATTGTCTTCTGCACCAACAATGGCATGAGTGATGTCCACATGCACAGTGTCACCCTGGTTGCGGGCCTCCTTTTCGGCCTTGTACTCGGCAATCTTCTCGGCCAGATCTTCGGGAGCGTCAATCTCGTAGGGCTTCAGGCCCGTACAAGCAACCATCCCCAAGAAAGCCGTGCACATTGCACCAAGCAATAATTTTTTGGCTTGCATAAGTTAGTTAGTTTTAAATTAATTATGGTTTATAATTTCACTTTTGGCCAGCCGCCGGTCCAGTCTATGGGACGGATGAGCAGATGGGCGTTATAGTTTATCTTCTTGTCATAAGCGTGGAAAAACAGCTTGTCCCCCACCACGGCGCAGTGTCCCACTCCGGGGTACTGCCCGTTACCGCTCACAACTACGGTTCCGCCGCCTTCCAGAAGCAGCCTCCCCTGTTTGTCCACATAAGGGCCTGTTATTTCACGCGCGCGCCCGCATACTACTTTATAAGTGCTCTTGGGGCCGCGGCAGCAAAGATCGTAACTGGCAAACAGGTAATACCAGCCATCGTGTTTGACAATAAAAGGAGCCTCCACGGCGCCGTTGCCGGGGTCGAAGGCCTTGCCACGCGGATCGGCCTGGATGGCATCGTCGGTCTGGGACGTGTCCTCTGCCGTTCCCTCCGGACGGGAGCACAGCGGGTACCAAACCTGGGGCTCGGCCAAATGGGTGAGGGTCTTATCCAGTTTCACCAGCTTCAGACCGTCCCAGAAAGAACCGAAACTAAGCCATGCCGTTCCGTCTTTTTCCACAAAAAGGTTGGGATCAATGGCGTTCCAATTGTCCCGGCCCCCAACAGAGCGCACTACGCAGCCCTTGTCTTCCCACTTGTAATCGGGAGAGGCCGGATTGAGCGTTTTATTGACAGCCACGCCAATGGCACTGTCGTTCTTGCCAAAGGAAGAACAGGAATAATATAAATAATAGGAGCCTTCGTGATAATAGATGTCCGGGGCCCAGGTATGGCCGCGATAGCCGGGAACGCTGTCCAGCGCCCACTGGGGAGGAGTATCGAAAACCTGGCCGGCAAAAGTCCAGTTAACCTGATCTTCGGAAGTAAAGATATGGACGCCGAAGCCTGTGCAGAAAAGGTACCAGGTGCCCTCACACTGGATGGCCACAGGATCATGCGTCGGAGGTTCGGAAGGATTGAACTCGGGGGCATGCCCGAAAGGTTGGGCAGCAGCGCCCAATACAATTGTGAGAAAGGCCAGGGAGGCCAGCATTTGCTTCAGTGTCATCAATCAATGGTTAACCGAAGCAAATATAGAGACTTAAAATATGGATAAGGTGCACAAAAAAACCGAAAAGGTGGATTTTTGAACAGCCCCCTTTTCAGCCTATTTTCCCATAGAACTGGGTGGAATCCCAAACTCTTTAGCGAAACAGCGGGTAAAATACTTAGGGTCGTTAAAGCCCACTTCGTAGGCCACTTCCGACACCGTCAGATCACTGCCGCTTTCCAGAATCTCCCGGGAAACCGCCAGCCGGTACATACGGATAAACTGGCCGATAGACTGGCCGAAAGCTTCCTGCAGACGGGTATTCAGCAAGGTTTTGCTCATCCCCATGGCCTGGCAGAAACGGGCCACATCCAAATTGGGATCCTTATATAACTGACGGATTTCTCCCAGTGCCTTCTCCATAAATTGCTCTTCTTCCCGGTTCCCTATTCTCTCCGGGGAGAACAAGAGCTTCCGGGAGGCCAACTCTTCGTTCTGGTGAAGCAAAACCTCGTTCTGACGGTTCAGCTCCTCCACTTTTTCTTCCACCAGCTTCTTCTGGGTACGGATCTCCTGTGTGCGCTCTGCCACCTTTCTCTCCAAATGCTCCTGCCGGCGAAGCATAGAGCGGGTGCGCAATTCCAGTGCCACCCATCCCACCAGCAGAACAGCGGCCACGATGAGCAAATAGAACCACCAGGCACGATAGAAGAAGGGTTCCACGAAAACGGGCAGCGACAACTCTCCCAGCACTTTTCCAAAAGGATCCAGAGCCCTTACCTCAAAGGTATACCGGCCGCCGGGAAGGGAACTGTACACCATTTCCGGTCTCTCCGTGGGCACTCTCTGCCACACGGAGTCAAATCCCTCCAGTCGGCACAGATAATGGATGCGTCCCATATTCATCCCCAGGACAGAGAAATGGAAACGGACAAAACGGTCCCGCTCGTGGATCGAGAGCGACGGAAGGAAGGGGTCCCTGTATTCTGTATCGCCAACGCTCACCTGGGTGAAACGAAGCGGCCCATAATGGTCTCTTTGCGTAAACAAGTCCGAATTGAGGACGATAATACCGCCCTGATAACCAAAATACAAAAGTCCGTCACTCCTCTGGAAAGCATTGTTCCAATGGAAAGACTCTCCCGGCAGGCCATCCTCCCGGAAAAAAGGAACAATCGCCCCCGTCTGGGAGGACAAACGGTTGAGTCCGTGCCCGGTACTGACCCACACATTTCCTTCTCTGTCGCACGCCAGTCCCCTTACCTGATTATTGGAAAGGCCATCGGCCGATGTATAGTTCTTAAATATCCAACCTTCCGGGGTGGAAACAGCCTGATAGACCCCGCCGCCGTTGCTTCCCAGCCAGATGGTACCGTCCGGAGACTCCGTCACGCAACAAATCTTGTCATCTACCTTCATCTGGGGATTGTCCAGTTTATAGCGGTAGTGCTTGTAGGGGAAAGTTCCATCGGCCTTTCGCTCCGACAGGTCAAAGATGAAAACGCCCTGCTGGCATCCTATCCACAAATGCCCTGTACGGTCCAGGCAAGAGCCGATACAACCCGTTGCCATCTCCTCCGTAGCGAGCGCATACTGTTTTGAAAGCACATCGTACAGATAGATTCCCTGGTTGGAACCAATCCACAGCAGCCCGTTCCGCGAATCATATTCCAAAACACCAATGTAACTGGTCTGGGTCCCCTGGGAAGGCAAATGGGAGAGAACCCGATAAGGATAGGAGGATGATACCACATCTATTCCATTTCCCCAGGTTCCCACATACATCCTACCGTCCGGGCCGGGGCGCAAAGCGCTCACGCTGTTATGAGCCAGGCCGTTCCTTTCTCGTGTAAGGCGTGTAAACTGCTCTTTTCCAGGCTCCCGGACACTCAGCCCCCCTTCCACGAGGCCCACCCACAGACGCCCGGAAGGCTCTTCCCAGATGGCATTTACCAACCCGGGGCCGGGCGACAGTTCAGAAACATCAAGAAGTTTTCTGGAGACCGCCTTCCATCCGTCATTTTCCGTTGCCAAAAGCAAATAGTCTTCATGGGTGACGATCCCGTTGATGACATCCTCCCCAAAGTGGTAAAACGAATCACTAAGAGGATTGTAGATATTAAGGCCCCGCAAGGTGGATGCCAGGACACTTCCATCAACGCCCACAGCAAGGGACGTGACAAAATCCTGGGTCAGGGAAGAAGGGTCCTTCGGATGGTGCGTGTACAGCTTCCACTCATCTGAAAAACGGGACAACCGGTACAGTCCATTTTCCGTAGCCACCCACACCTGAGACCCATCGGCCAGAAAATCTGACACATAGGTACCCTCTCCCAGGGAAAGCGAAGTGGGAATGGGGGTGGCCGCCAGCGTTCCGTCCGGGACCGGAGCAATCTTATACAATTTACCATCCAACGGAGCCCAGACACTGCCGTCCCGGTCCACATCCTCAAACACATAATTGACAGGATGGAGGGAGGGATGGGAAAAAGACTGAATGGAAAGCACGGACTCATCATCTTCCAGGACAATCCGATATAATACGGCCCCGAACTTAGCCCATATATTTCCCAGGGCATCCTCGGTTATATAGGAGCAGGCCTCCTGGTTATCCGATTCCAGGAAGGGTAAGGAAAGGCTGGCTGGAGAAAGGGTTCTGAGATTCCAAATATCCAATCCCCCTTCAGAGGCAATCCAAAGGCGGTTGAAACGGTCTTCCACCACATTGCGGACAAAATTACTCCTGACAGAAGGCGTCGTAGAAAAAGAGAAGGTAAGCAGTTCACTCCCGTCATAGCGGCACAGTCCTCCTCCTCCCGTTGCCACCCAAAGGAAACCGGCCCAGTCTACAAAAAGGTCGTCCACATAATTGGAAGGCAAACCCTTCTCCATGTTTACGACAGAAATGTTATATTTGTCTTTGTAAAGCGATTGGGCCGCCAACCCCCAGTCAGCAGCCAGCAGCAATATGGAAAGAGCAACTGATTTTACACCCCTATTGTTCATTTGTCCACCTTTTGTCTTACAAAAATATGTAATTTTGTGTATATAAAAAACTAATAACTACTTCTATGCGAAAATTCGTTCTTGGCTTGACAGCCAGTTTGTTTGCGCTTTCCGCCTGGGGACAGCCCTCCCACACGCTGGACATCAACCTGAAAAAGCCCGGTGCCGCCATTCAGAATACCATGTACGGCATCTTCTTCGAGGACATCAACTACGCGGCCGACGGAGGCCTGTACGCAGAACTGGTCAAGAACCGCTCCTTCGAGTTTCCCAACGACGCCTTACAGGGCTGGAAAGCCTTTGGCAAAGTGGAAGTAAGGGCCGACGGTCCCTTCGAGCGCAATCCCCACTATGTACGCCTGCAGGATCCCGGCCACCCGCACAAATGGACCGGCCTGGACAACGAAGGATTCTTTGGCATCGGCGTCAAACAAGGGGAGGCCTACCGCTTCTCCGTATGGGCCCGTGTTCCTGACGGCGGAGAATCCCAGTTGAGAATAGAACTGGTGAATACGGCCTCCATGGGAGAAGACCATTTCCTCTGCCAGAATAACCTCACAGTTACCGGCAAGGAATGGAAAAAATACACGGTGACCCTAACTCCCGGCGCCACCCTGGACAAAGCCATCCTTCGTATCTTCCTCACCGGAAACCGCAACACGGTGGATCTGGAGCACGTTTCCCTGTTCCCCCAAGACACCTGGATGGGCCACGAGAACGGCCTTAGAAAAGACCTGGCCCAGGCCCTGGCAGACCTTAAACCCGGTATTTTCCGCTTCCCTGGCGGCTGCATCGTGGAAGGAACAGACCTTCAGACCCGCTACAACTGGAAAAACTCCGTGGGCCCTGTAGAAAACCGCCCCCTCAACGAAAACCGCTGGGAATACACCTTCCCCCACCGCTTCTATCCGGACTATTACCAGAGCTATGGCCTGGGCTTCTATGAGTTCTTCCAGCTCAGCGAAGAGATTGGAGCCGAACCCCTTCCCATCCTCAGCTGCGGACTGGCCTGCCAGTTCCAGAACAATGATCCCAAAGCCCATTGCTCCCTGGAAGACCTCCAGCCTTTCATCCAGGACGCCCTGGACCTGATTGAATTTGCCAACGGCTCCGTAGACACCCCCTGGGGCAAGGTCCGCGCCCAAATGGGCCATCCGGCCCCTTTCAACATGAAATTCCTGGGAATAGGCAACGAGCAGTGGGATGCCACTTATCCCGAGCACCTGGAACCTTTCCTCAAGGCCCTTCGCGCCGCCCATCCGGAGATTAAGATCGTGGGCTCCAGCGGCCCGGATTCCGAAGGCAAGCAGTTTGATTTCCTGTGGCCGGAGATGAAGCGCCTCAAGGCCGATCTGGTGGACGAGCACTTCTACCGCCCGTACGAGTGGTTCCTCTCCCAGGGCGCCCGCTATGACAACTACGACCGCAAGGGACCCAAGGTTTTTGCCGGCGAATATGCCTGCCACGCCAAGGGCAAAAAATGGAACCACTTCTACGCCTCCCTTCTGGAAGCAGCCTTCATGACCGGCCTCGAGCGCAACGCCGACGTAGTCCATATGGCCACCTACGCTCCCCTGTTCGCCCATGTGGAAGGCTGGCAGTGGCGTCCGGACCTCATTTGGTACGACAACCTGCGCAGCTTCCGCACGGTGAGCTGGCACGTACAGCAGCTCTATGGCCAGTACCGGGGCAGCAACTGCCTCCAGCTCACCATGAACGGAGCCAACGTGACCGGCGCCGAAGGCCAGGACGGCCTGTTTGCCAGCGCTGTCCTGGACGGAAACAAGATTTACGTGAAAGTGGTGAACACCACCGACAAGGAACAGGAGATTGCCCTGAACTTCACCGGCCTCAAGAAAAAAGCCGTCGTGAAAGCCGTGGAAGGCGTTCGTCTGAGCAGCTGCGGCTGCAAACTGGACAAGGACAACAGCCTGGATGCCCCGGCCCTGTTTGAACCCGCTCCCTTCACCTTCGAAGGCGAGGGCAAGTGCCTCAGCGCCACCGCGCCCGCCTATTCCTTCAACATCTACATCCTGGAAAAATAACAACACACCCCTATGAAAAGAGTCTTTGTAGCCTTTCTTGCCGCAGCCCTGGTGGCCTCCTGCGGCCCCAAAGAAGCCGAAACCGGCATCTACACCCTCAGCAATGCCAATGGCATGCAGGTAAGCATCACCAACTTTGGAGGACGCATTATGTCCATCATCGTCCCGGACAAGGACGGACAGCCCCGCGACGTGGTCCTGGGCTTTGACAAAGTGGAAGATTACTTCCCGGAGAACCATCTTACGGACTTCGGCGCCGCCATCGGCCGCTATGCCAACCGCATCAACCAGGGAAAGATTACCCTCGACGGAGTGGAATACCAACTGCCCCAGAACAACTTCGGCCACTGCCTGCACGGCGGTCCCACCGGCTGGCAATACCAGATTTATAAAGTGGTAGAGGCCGATGCCAAGCACATCAAGCTCCTTCGCGAATCCCCGGACGGAGACAACAACTTCCCCGGCAACGTCAAGGCCTACGTCACTTACACCCTCACGGACGACAACGCCATTGACATTGCCTACGAAGCCACTACGGACGCTCCCACGGTGATCAATATGACCAACCACTCCTACTTCAACCTGTCCGGAGACCCTGCCGGCCACCGCATCACGGAAGACTCCCTGTGGATCAATGCCGCCCACTTCACCCCGGTGGACAGCACTTATATGACCAGTGGAGAAATCCGCCCCGTAGCCGGAACCCCCTTTGACTTTACCTCTCCCAAGCTCATCGGCCAGGATATCAACGCAAACTGCGACCAAATCCGCAACGGCAACGGCTATGACCACAACTGGTGCCTGGACACGGACGGCGATATGAGCCAAGTAGCCTGCGAACTGTACTGCCCCCAGACCGGAATAGACCTTAAAGTATATACGGACGAACCCGGCATCCAGGTCTACAGCGGAAACTTCCTGGACGGAACCGTAACCGGCAAGAAGGGGATCGTTTATGAGCAGCGCAGCGGCATTTGCCTGGAAACCCAGCATTATCCGGATTCTCCCAACAAGCCCCAGTGGCCTTCCGTGGTACTGCGTCCGGGAGAGACCTACACCAGCCACTGTATTTTCGCTTTCAGCGTAAAATAGTTTATGAAGTTATATTGTTACGTTATCCCCACCTTTTTCCTGCTGTGCGCCTGCACCGCAGAGAAAGAGGTGGGGTATCCCATTGATCCCGTGCCGTTTACCCAGGTAAAAGTGGCCGATGGATTCTGGGGACAACGCCTGCAGGCATCCCGGGAGGTCACCATCCCCCTGGCTTTTTCCAAGTGCGAGGAGACCGGCCGATACGACAACTTTGTCAAGGCGGCCCGGCAAATGCACTCGGAAACCAACCTGGGATACGAGGTAGGTGGCTTCTCCTTTGACGATACCGACGTATACAAAACCATCGAAGGCGCCAGCTACGTTCTCCAAACGCAGCCGGACGCCCAACTGGAAGCCTACATAGACAGCGTCCTTCAGCTTGTGGCTGCTGCGCAGGAGCCGGACGGATACCTTTACACCGCCCGCACCATGAACCCGGAGCACCCGCATCCCTGGGCCGGCGACAAACGCTGGTCCCAGGAAGAGGTCCTGAGCCACGAGCTCTATAACCTGGGCCATATGGTGGAAGGCGCCGTAGCCCATTACCAGGCAACCGGCAAACGCAACTTCCTGGACATTGCCATCCGCTATGCAGACTGTGTGGTGAGGGAAGTGGGGGCAGGTGAAGGCCAAGCCTGCGTGGTTCCCGGCCACCAGATTGCAGAAATGGCCCTGTGCCGCCTGTACCTGGCTACCGGCGAAAAGAAATACCTGGACCAGGCCCGTTTTTTCCTCGATTTCCGGGGAAAAACGAAGATAAGAGACGCCTACAGCCAGTCCCACCAGCCCGTACTGGAGCAGGATGAGGCCGTGGGCCATGCTGTCCGGGCCGCCTATATGTATGCCGGCATGGCAGATGTAGCCGCCCTCACCGGAGACCTGTCCTACGTGCAGGCCATTGACAACATCTGGGAGAACATCACCTCCAAGAAGCTCTACATCACCGGAGGAATCGGAGCCACCAGCGCCGGAGAAGCGTTTGGAGCCAACTACGAACTTCCCAACGCCACCTCCTACTGTGAGACCTGTGCAGCCATCGGCCACGTCTATGTGAACCACCGGATGTTCCTGCTGCACGGAGACAGCAAGTACTACGACGTATTGGAACGCACCCTGTACAACGGCCTCATCAGCGGCGTTTCCCTGGACGGGGGTGCATTTTTCTACCCCAATCCGCTGGAAAGCGACGGGTCCCACCAGCGCCAGCCCTGGTTTGGCTGCGCCTGCTGCCCGTCCAATATCAGCCGCTTCATCCCCTCCCTGCCCGGGTACGTTTACGCCACCAAGAAAGATACCCTCTGGGTCAATCTGTATTTGGCCAACACCCTGGACACGCAGCTGGATGGAAAGGCTTTCCGGCTCACCCAGCAGACAACTTATCCCTGGAGCGGAGACATTGTCCTCACCGTAGACAAGGCCCAAAACAGGCATGCCACCACGCTCAAGCTGCGCATTCCCGGCTGGGTGCGTGGAGAAGTAGCTCCCGGAGGCCTGTACAGCTATGCCGATGGCAAACAAACGGATTACAGCATCCTGGTCAACGGAAAACCGGCCGAAGGCACCCTCCAGAACGGCTATTTCTGCATCCGCCGCACCTGGAAAGAAGGAGACCGCGTGGAGCTTCACTTTGACAGGGAGCCCCGCCTGGTAAAAGCCAGCGACAAGGTAGAAGCCGACAAGGGCCGCCTGGCCGTGGAAATGGGCCCGCTGGTATACTGTGCCGAGGCCGTGGACAATGACGGCTCGGTACGTGAAACGGTTTTGGACCCGGCCCTCCCGCTCACCGTCTCCCATGACGACGCCCTCCTGGGCATAGACCGCATCCATTCCGGAAAATTGAACCTCATCCCCTATTACGCCTGGAACCACCGAGGACCCGGCGAAATGATAGTCTGGATGCATACAGATTAGGATTATCTTCACAAAATGGTTAAATTTGTAAATCTGACATTATAAGAATCTATGGCTAAAACTAACGCAGAACTCCAGCAGATTGCCACCCAGGTGCGGAGGGACATCCTCCGTATGGTGTGTCTGGCAAAATCCGGTCATCCCGGCGGCTCCATGTCGTCTACGGATGTCCTTACCACCCTCTATTTCAATCAGATGAAGCACAATCCTGCCACCTGGACCCGTGACGGAAAAGGACAGGACATGTTCATCCTGAGCGCCGGACACATGACCCCGGTATACTATTCCATCCTGGCCCGCACCGGCTATTTCCCGGTGAGCGAGCTGGCCACCTTCCGCCAGATGGGCACCCGCCTGCAGGGACACCCCTCGATCCGCAAGCAGCTGCCCGGCATTTTCCAGGCCTCCGGTTCCCTGGGACAGGGCCTGAGTGCCGCCACCGGCCTGGCTCTGGGCAAGAAAATGGATAAGGACGAAAACTTTGTCTACTGCCTCTGCGGAGACGGAGAAAGCGAGGAAGGCCAGATCTGGGAAGCCGGCATGTTTGCCGTATTCCACAAACTGGACAACCTCATTGCCATGACGGACTGGAACGGCAAGCAGATTGACGGTCCCGTGGAAGAGGTTTCCGGCATAGGAGACCTGTCTGCCAAGTGGGAAGCCTGGGGCTGGAACGTGATTGTGGCCGATGCCCACGACTTCGATTCCATCAACAAGGCCTTCGAGCTGGCCAAGGCCGGCAAGGGCAGCGGCAAGCCCACCATGATCCTGTTCAAGAGCGAAATGGGACACGGAGTGGACTTCATGGCCGGCACCCACAAGTGGCACGGTTCCGTTCCCAAGCCCGAGCAGCTGGAAGATGCCCTCAAACAGTTAGGTGAAACCCCCTTAGGAGATTTTTAGTATGAAAAAGTATACAGATACAGGAAAGAAAGACACCCGCAGCGGGTTTGGAGTAGGTCTTCTGAAGGCCGGACAGGCCGATAAGCGCGTGGTAGCCATGACGGCAGACCTCAAGGGCTCCCTCAAGATGGACGCCTTTGCTGCCGAATTCCCGGAACGTTTTGTCCAGTGCGGCATTGCGGAAGCCAATATGATTGGCGCCGCCTCCGGCCTGGCCATCACCGGAAAAATCCCCTTCGTGGGTTCCTTCGCAGAGTTTGTAACCGGCCGCGTGTATGACCAGATCCGCCAGGAACTGGCCTACGGTCATACCAACGTGAAGATTGCCTCCTCCCACGCCGGCATCACCCTGGGAGAAGACGGCGCCACCCACCAGACCATGGAAGACATCGCCCTGATGCGCGCCCTCCCCGGCATGGTGGTCCTCAATCCCTGCGACTTCAACCAGACCGTGCAGGCCACCATTGCCGCCGCCCAGTATGAAGGCCCCGTCTATCTTCGTTTCGGCCGCCCTTCCGTTCCCAACTTCACGGATGAGAACGAGCCCTTTGTGATTGGCAAAGCCATCGTGCTGAGCGAAGGCAAGGACGTGACCCTCATCGCCACCGGCCACACCGTCTGGGAGGCCCTGCAGGCCGCCGAGGCTCTGGAGGCCGAAGGCATCAGCGCCGAGGTCATCGACATCGCCACCATCAAGCCCCTGGACGTAGAAGCCATTGTCAAGAGCGCCAAGAAGACCGGCTGCGTAGTAGTGGCCGAAGAACACAACGCCTTCGGCGGTCTTGGAGAGGCCGTTGCCGGCGCCCTGGCCGCCCAGCTCCCCACGCCCGTAGAATTTGTGAACGGAGGAGACCGCTTTGGCCAGTCTGGCACGCCTTCTGCATTAATGGCCGCGTACGGCCTGGACGCCCCGCACATTGCGGAAGCCGCCAAGAAGGCCATCGCCCGTAAATAAATGAAGGAACTTGAGCAGGTATTCAACGGCATCGTAAAAGAGTACAGCGAGCGGCTGTACTGGCACGTGCGCCGTATGGTAGCCAGCCACGAGGACGCCGACGACCTGCTCCAGGAGATCTTCCTTAAAATATGGACTGCGCTTCCCTCCTTCCGGGGGGAGGCGCAGCTCTATACCTGGGTGTGGCGCATTGCCACCAACGAGACCCTCAATCACCTTAGAAAGGAACGCGTGCGCGCGGCCCTGAGGATGCAGTCCATAGACACCGAGATGGAGCGCCGCGTAGAGGGAGACCCCTACTTCAACGGCACCGAGGCCCAGCGCGAACTTATGAAAGGCCTCACCAAACTCCCCGAGAAACAGCGGCAGGTATTTGTGATGAGATGGTGGGATGAGCTAAGCTACGAGGAGATTTCGGCCATTACCGGAACTTCGGTGGGAGCCTTAAAAGCATCTTATCATATTGCACAGGAAAAACTTAAATTAAACCTTTCGACCTTGGAGGTGTCAAAGTAAGCGTATGACCAAGAAAAACGACATATTTGTTCCCGAAGGCTACTTCCAGAACCTGGAGCAGAAGCTGAGCCGCATCCCCCAGCAGGAGGTGCGTCCCTCCACTCTGCAAAAGGTATCCCCTTGGATTGCCTATGCCGCCAGCCTTGTCATTCTGGCTTCGGTGGGTGGTTTTATCTTCAGAAAATCTGCAGAACCGGTTCTGCAGGAAGAGTACAGTTGGGACTATCTCTCCTATTTATCCCGTTCTCTGGATCCGGACGGAATGCTCGAGCTCGAGGAGAGTTCAGAACTTACTGACGAGGACATCGTCAATTTCCTCTTGGCAGACAACGTTTCAGTTGAACTTATAGCAGAAGCGAACTATGAAGAGAATTATTAGTGTATTTTTATCGCTTGTGATGGCAGCCGGCGTAATGCAGGCCCAGAATAACAACAAGCAAGATCAGAAGAGGGGCAACGATTGGAGAGAAAGAGTACGTGCAGAGCAAGTAGCCTTCATCACCTCCGAACTGGATCTCACGGAAACCGAAGCCCAGGCCTTCTGGCCCGTCTACAACGACGTCCAGAAACAGCGCCGCCAGGCTTTCCAGGCCACCGGAGAAGCATTCAAGGCCCTCACCGAGGGTTTGGACGGCAACAACGCCGCCACCCTCCTGGACAAGTACCTGGATGCCAAGAAAGCCGGAGAAAAGGTAGAGGCCGATGCTGTAGCCCGTTACAAGAAAGTGCTGCCCGTAAGCAAAGTGGCTAAGTTACTGCTGGCCGAAGAAAAATTCCGTCAGAGGCAGATCCACCGTCTGGGACAAGGCGGCCCCGGACGCCCCGGTGCCGGGAATCGGCCCGATAACCGTCCTCAGCCCTCGAACGAGCCGTCCACCAAGTAACAGCTCCTGTCACAAAGTTGGGCCAGACCTGCGTCATGAGTAACAATGACCACGGTCTGGCCTAATTGTTTGCGCAGGTCAAAGAAGAGCTGATGGATTTCCTCCTTGGTACGGGAATCCAGATTGCCGGTGGGTTCATCGGCAAAGAGGATGGCGGGCCGATTGGCCAGCGCACGGGCTATGGCCACACGCTGCTGTTCACCGCCGGAAAGCTCGGAGGGTTTGTGGGAAAGGCGGGCGTCCAGTCCCACGAGGGAGAGGAGCTCCTGCGCACGGGCTTTGGCCTGGGCCGAAGAAGCGCCGCCAATGAGCGAAGGGATCATCACATTCTCTACCGCGGTAAACTCCGGCAGCAGGTGATGGGCCTGGAACACAAAGCCTATGCGGCGGTTGCGGAAGGCCGCCAACTCCTTGGCACCCAGGGCCAGCACATTGGAGCCGTCTATGACCAGGCTGCCGCTGTCCGGGGTAAGGAGGGTTCCCAGAATCTGAAGGAGGGTGGACTTGCCGGCTCCGGAGGCGCCCATAATGGCCACTACTTCTCCCTGCTCGGCAGAAAAATCCACGCCACGGAGTACCTCCAGCGTGCTAAAAGACTTGCGAATATCTTTGGCTTCGATAATCATTTTTTGTACCTTTGCTCGATTTCACAAAGATAGGAACTCTCTTGCAAAAGCGCAAACTCATACTCCTGGTTCTAATCTTCCTGTACTGGCTCTCGCCGGCACAGAACCGCGCCAACGCAGTGGGAGGTAATTCCCTCTGGAGCACCAAGAGCGGAGAAGCGTTCCTGGACCGGCTGCTGCAGGAGGTAGCCGCCGCCCAACACTCCGTAGAGATTGAGTACTACTGGTTTGCCCAGGACCGCTCCGGCCAAAGGGTGAAGGACGCCCTTATGGCCAAGGCCCGCGAGGGCGTGAAGGTGCGGCTGATCATGGACAACCTCATCACGCCAGCCGCCAAGGAATCCTTCTATCAGGAAATGAGGGACGCCGGCGTAGAGCTTTACTACACGCATCCCTTTGAGCAGATGGGCCCGCTCCGGGCCCTGGGGAGCATCCTGGGACCGCGGGACCACCGCAAGATCATCATCATAGACGGACGCATTGCCTACACCGGAGGAATGAATTTCTACGACCAGGCCATCTACGACTGGATTGACACGCAGGTGCGGGTGGAAGGCCCCGCGGCCACGCAGCTGTGGATGCTCTTTGCCCAGACCTGGGAGATGCTGGCCGGAGAAACCCTTGAGCCCGCCTCCCCCGCTCCCGTGGGGACGGTGGTGGCAGAGGCCTTCGGCACGGAAGGGAAAGCCCGGGTGGATACCACTTTCATGGCCCTCCTGAAGCAGGCCAAGGATTATTTCTATCTCCAGACGCCTTACTTTGCCCCGCCCCAGGAACTGGTGGATGCCTTCAAGACCTGCGCCGCCCGCGGGGTAGATGTGCGCATTGTGATTCCCCAGAAATGCGACTGGGGCTTCATGAACGAGCTCACCCGCGAGTGCGCCGTAGAGCTGATGAGGGCTGGGGTGGGCATCTACGTGTATCTGGGCGCCTACGACCACTCCAAAGTCTTTGTCATAGACGACAAACTGGCCAGTTGCAGCACGGTGAATATGGACTACCGCAGCCTCCGTACCAACTGGGAGGACGGATTCTATTTCTACGACCCCGAGAGCGTGGGGCATTTCAAAGCCATGGTTGACCAGGTAATTGACCAGTCGCTGCCGCTGAGTCCCGATTCGCAGCCCTCCGAAGGTTTCAGACGCGGATACCGAAAATTCCTCAAGATATTGAGCCCTCTTTTCTGATATTTTTCTTATATTTGTAGATACACCCGGGGTGTGGCGCAGTTGGCTAGCGCATCTGGTTTGGGACCAGAGGGTCGTGTGTTCGAGTCACATCACCCCGACACAACCACTTATTATTGCACTATGTACCTTTTAGGATATGATATTGGAAGTTCTTCGGTGAAGGCTTCTCTGGTAGACGCCCAGAGTGGGAAATGTGTGGCTTCGGCCTTTTATCCCAAGACGGAGGCTCCCATCATTGCCAAACAGCCCGGCTGGGCCGAGCAAGACCCGTCTATGTGGCTGGGTAACCTGCGGCTGGCCACGGAAGACGTCCTCCATCAGGTGGATGCCCTCAACCCCAAAGACATCAAGGCCATTGGCATTTCATACCAGATGCACGGTCTGGTGTGCATAGACAAGGATATGAACGTGCTTCGGCCCTCCATTATCTGGTGCGACTCCCGGGCCGTTCCCTATGGCCAGAAGGCCTTTGAAGTGCTGGGAGAAGAGTGGTGCCTGGAGCATCTTCTGAACTCCCCCGGCAACTTCACCGCCGCCAAACTGGCCTGGGTCAAGGAAAACGAGCCCGAGCTGTACGGTCGCATCTGGAAGATTATGCTTCCCGGAGACTATATTGCCATGAGGCTAACCGGCAACGTCTGCACCACTGTGAGCGGCCTGTCGGAAGGCATCTTCTGGGACTTCAAGAATAATGCGCCCTGCAAGGAACTGCTGGACTATTTCCACTTCGATCCTTCCGTGCTGGCTCCCGTCAAGCCCACCTTCGGCCTGCAGGGAACCCTTACGCGCGAAGCCGCCCAGAGACTGGGATTGGCCGAAGGAACTCCCGTCACCTACCGGGCCGGAGACCAGCCCAACAACGCCCTCAGCCTGGGCGTGCTGCAGCCCGGAGAGATTGCCTCCACCGCCGGCACTTCCGGCGTGGTGTATGGCGTCATCGGCCAGGTATCGCACGACCCTCTGTCCCGCGTGAATTCCTTTGCGCACGTGAACCATTCGGCCCAGGATCCCCGTCTGGGCGTTCTGCTCTGCATCAACGGAACGGGCATCCTCAATTCCTGGATGCGTCACAACGTGGCCCCCACGGGCTCCTCTTATCCGGAGATGGACAAAATGGCCGAAGAAATTCCCATTGGCTCGGAAGGCATCAGCATCCTGCCGTTTGGAAACGGGGCCGAAAGAATGCTCCAGAACAAGGACACCGGCTGCAGCCTGTATGGCGTCAACTTTAACCGACATAACACCAAGCACCTGCTGCGCGCCGCCCAGGAGGGCATTGTGTTCTCCTTCCAGTACGGCATAGAGATTATGGAGCAGATGGGCCTCAAGGTGGACAAGATCCACGCCGGCAAGGCCAATATGTTCCAAAGTAAAATATTCCAGGAGACGCTTTCCGGCGTTTCCGGCGCCACCATAGAGCTGTACGACACAGACGGTTCCGTGGGTGCCGCCAAGGGTGCAGGCCTGGGTGCCGGCATCTACAAGAATTCCCAGGAGGCCTTCTCCTCACTCAAACGCCTGGCCACCATTACCCCCGATAACCGGGACCAGTACAGAGAGGCCTACGAGCGCTGGAAATCGCATCTTTCCGTTTAGACTCAACTATTAATTAATCCAATAACGCTATGACTAAAGAGTATTTCCCGGGAATCGGTAAGATTCCGTTTGAAGGAACCAAGAGCAAGAACCCTCTGGCCTTCCATTATTATAACGCTACGCAGGTAGTTATGGGCAAGCCTATGAAGGACTGGCTCAAATATGCTATGGCCTGGTGGCACACCCTGGGCCAGGCTTCCGGAGACCCCTTCGGCGGCCAGACCCGTTCTTACGAGTGGGACAAGGGCGAGTGCCCCTACTGCCGCGCCAAGGCCAAGGCCGATGCCGGCTTTGAGCTGATGCAGAAACTGGGCATCGAGTATTTCTGCTTCCACGACATTGACCTCATCGAGGACTGCGAAGACATTGCCGAGTACGAGGCCCGTATGAAGGATATCACGGACTACCTGGTGGTCAAGATGAAGGAGACCGGTATCAAGAACCTCTGGGGTACCGCCAACGTGTTTGGCAACAAGCGCTATATGAACGGCGCCGCCACCAATCCCCAGTTTGACATCGTGGCCCGTGCCGCTGTCCAGATCAAGAACGCCCTGGATGCCACCATCAAGCTGGGTGGTACCAACTATGTGTTCTGGGGTGGCCGCGAAGGCTACTACACGCTGCTCAACACCCAGATGCAGCGCGAGAAGGACCATCTGGCCAAGATGCTCACCGCCGCCCGCGACTACGCCCGCGCCAAGGGCTTCAAGGGCACCTTCCTCATTGAGCCCAAACCTATGGAGCCCACCAAGCACCAGTACGACGTGGACACCGAGACCGTGATTGGTTTCCTCCGCGCCAACGGCCTGGACAAGGACTTCAAGGTAAATATTGAGGTGAACCACGCCACCCTGGCCGGCCACACCTTTGAGCACGAGCTCACCGTGGCCCGCGAGAACGGCTTCCTGGGTTCCATCGACGCCAACCGCGGAGATGCCCAGAATGGTTGGGATACGGACCAGTTCCCTATCGACGCCCTGGATCTGACCCAGGCTATGATGCAGATCATCCTCAACGGTGGCTTCGGCAATGGCGGTACCAACTTTGACGCCAAGCTCCGTCGCTCTTCCACCGACCCCGAGGACATCTTCATTGCCCACATCAGCGCTATGGACGCTATGGCCCACGCCCTCCTCAACGCAGCCGCCATTCTGGAAGAGAGCCCGCTGCCCGCTATGGTCAAGGAGCGTTACGCTTCCTTCGACAGCGGTCTGGGCAAGAAGTTCGAAGAAGGCAAGGCCACCCTGGAAGACCTGTACGAATATGCCAAGAAGAATGGAGAGCCCGTGGCCGCTTCCGGCAAGCAGGAGCTCTGCGAAACTTACTTGAACCTCTATGCAAAGTAGTTCCTACAAGCAGGAAGGCAGCGTCCTGTATCTGGTCAGCATCGTGCTGGTTGCCGTGATAGGCGGTCTGCTTTTCGGATATGACACAGCTGTGATTTCCGGCGCGGAAAAGGGCCTCCAGGCCTTTTTCAAAAGCGCGCCGGACTTCACCTACACCGACGGCTGGCACGGTTTCACCACCTCCAGCGCCCTTATCGGCTGCGTGATTGGCGCTCTTATGTCGGGTAGACTGGCCCATCGCTTCGGAAGAAAGAAAACCCTCTTTGTGGCGGGTATTCTCTTCTTCCTGAGCGCCCTGGGTTCCTACTACCCCGAGTTCCTCTTCTTCTCCAAGGGCGAGGCCTCCAAGAGCCTGCTCATGGCCTTTAACGGCTATCGCATCCTGGGCGGCCTGGGCGTAGGCCTTGCTTCGGCCATCTGCCCTATGTACATTGCAGAGATTGCCCCCGCCCGCAAGCGCGGACGCCTGGTTTCCTGGAACCAGTTTGCCATTATCTTTGGTCAGCTGGTGGTGTACTTTGTGAATTTCCTCATCATCCAGAGTCACGCCAACGATCCTGAGATTGTAGCCTGGACCAATGCCATCGGCTGGAGAGTGATGTTTGTCTCCGAGGCGGTTCCCGCCGGACTCTTCGCCCTCCTGATTCTCCTGGTGCCCGAGACGCCGCGTTACCTGGTGCTGCGCAAGCAGAATGACAAAGCCCTCGAGGTCCTGTCCAAGATCAACGGAGAAAGCCAGGGCCGAAAGATTCTCCTGGACATCGTGGAAACCGTCAAGGAAGAGAAGGAGAACCTCTTCTCCTATGGCGTTCTGGTCATCTTCATCGGCTGTATGCTGTCCGTGTTCCAGCAGATCATCGGTATCAACGCCGTGCTGTACTTCGCCCCCCGTATCTTTGAATCTATGGGCGTAAGCGACAATATGCTGTTCACCGTTATTATGGGCGTGATCAATATCACCTTCACCCTGGTAGCCGTGTTCACCGTTGAGAAACTGGGCCGAAAGCCCCTGCTCATCACCGGTTCCATAGGTATGGCCATCGGCGCCCTGGGCGTGGCCCTTTCTAACGTGTTTACTATGCCGGCCCTGGTGCCCGTGATCAGCATTATGGTCTACAGCGCCTGCTTTATGTTCAGCTGGGGCCCCATCTGCTGGGTGTACATTGCCGAGCTCTTCCCCAATACCATCCGCAGCCAGGCCACGGCCATCGCCGTCGCCTTCCAGTGGATCTTCAACTTCATTGTATCCAGCACCTTCGTGCCTATGTACAATATGAAGCTGGGTACTATGGGAGAAAGCTTCGGCCACTTCTTCGCCTATGCCCTCTATGGTGTCATCTGCATCATTGCCGCCATCTTCGTATGGCGCCTGGTCCCCGAGACCAAGGGCAAGACCCTCGAAGATATGACCCGCCTCTGGCGCAAGCAGCTCCCGCCCGAGCAGCAAGGCAATATCTAGCGCCCTTCGGCCCTTCGGACCCTGGCCCGTGGCCTTCGGCCCGTGAAATGTAACTGTCTTAGTTACTGATACTTAAACAAATCCTCCTCCGCGTTTTACGGAGGAGGATTTGTTTAAAACCCACTGTATCAGTCATTTCCATTTCACGGCATAGCCTGTACGAGACAACTATTTCCCGTTCTTGAGCTCCATTTCACCAATGCCTATCGGGACCTGGAGGTTAATCTGATTCCTTTCTTCTACCGTGAGCTCGTTGAGGGGCTTTCCGTATACTTCCAGGGCTTTTTCGTTGCGGGCCTCCGAGTAAACACGCATCAGCAGATCCTGCATATGGACATAGGCTCCGTAGCTGGTTCCGCGATCGGCCCCCAGGATGAAGCGGGTATCCTTGCCATGCTGTTTCAGGAAGTTCTTGGCCATCTTCACCATTTCTTCCTCGTCCTGGGTGGCCTTGTTCCCAAAGAAGATCTTATCGGCCGAATTGAGACGTACCACAAAGAGGTTTTCCCGTTTGATGTCCTCTGTCGGAATCTCAGCCTTTACGCTGCCTCCGGGGGGCATCGGGGGCATATAGCGCGTTACCCCATCCTGGGCGGGTTCCCTGACATAGCGGATTTTCAGGGATTCCAGCTTGCGGAGCTCCATTTTCACGTCGTCAATTACGCCCACGGGGACATTATCAGCAGCTACGATTTCTACGATATTCTGGGGCTCGCCGGACTTATGGGCGGGAACAATATCCTTGATCTGCTCCTTTGTGTAAACCTTTCCGTTGTTTTCCACCTTGCCGTCGGGCCGGACTTTCAGCGAGATCGTGTTGGTCTGCTGGGCCTTGTTGGAAACGCGGATCGTAAACGTCACGGGCTGGAAGAGCACGGTGGCCACGGGCTTGCCATCCTTCATAGCCGGCGTCCAGACGGGGGACTTTTCAATTGCGTTCACAACAATCTTGTCCAGCTGCTCGCAGAGGCTGTTCATAATCTCAACGCTAGTCACCTTGCCGTTTTCTCCAATGATGAACATAGCTACCAGGGTTCCGTCGTAAAGGCAGTCAACCGGGTATGTGATGCGGCTGGAGAGCCAGTGGCCAAAGTCTTCGCTGCATACCGGAGCCGTGTCAAAGTTCTTGCCGGCGGTGAATTGGATTTCTCCTACGTTGTTCACGTGGATCACATCCTCTGCTTTCACCGAAGCGGGAGCATACTTGACCACGGTCACTTTGTTAAGTACGTACTCGAATTTTTCCTCGGCCGGGATTTTTTCACTATCTTTGTCCACAGGGACATAGACCGTCCTTGCCTGCAGGCCAAGGCCCAGGCACACGAGCGGGAGCAGGTAAAGCACCCGCAGCCCTCTCACAAGGGGAGATTTGGATTTTGACATCATAGTAATACGATTTTTAAGGATACTGTGATTAAAGCTGTTAGCCACTGAGTAGCCGCTCTTGCTAACAGCTTTTCTTATTAGCAGATACTGATAATCCTTGATATTGGTGCCGGCACGTAGGACGGCGTCATCGGCCTCATATTCGTGCAACTCCTGAAGGTCTGCGCGAAGCATCCAGATAACCGGATTGAACCACTGGAAGGCCGATAGCAAATCCACCACCAGCAGTTCCACCGAATGCCCATAGGCAATGTGCGCCTTTTCGTGGGCGATGATGGAGTCGTGCGGACCTTCCCAGTCCTGACGCGACAGCACGATGTACTTCATCCAGCTGAAGGGGTCGATATCGCGGTCGGTCACAGTAATTTTGCAACCGTCTTCCTCGCTCACCAGCGTCCCCTGCCTTACGATTCCGGCAATGCTCAGGATTGAAATCAGAGCTCTCCCCAGCACAACGCCGACTCCAGCCCAGAAGAGGGCGGCAATAGCTGTGGGCCACCAGGGGGCCGAAGCCTCAACGGCCGGTGCCAGGTCCAGGGTCACGGGCTCCTGGGCCTCGATGAAGGCACTCTCCACGGCCTGCACCAGTTCCATAGGTTTGTGGATGGTGATGATGCAAAGCGGCAGCAGGAAAGCCAGCACGGCGGTACTCACCAGCACCACCCGGTTGAACCGATGGAAGGTCTCCTTCCGGAGCATAAGCCGGTAGAACATATAGAAGATGGCCAGGGCCACGGCCACTTTTACCTCATATATAAGGAATGCAGGCATCTTATTTCTCTTTTTCTACCAGTTCAATGAGTTCCTTGAGTTCTTCCACGCTAATCTTCTCCTCCTTCACCAGGGCAGAGACAGCGCTGAGATAAGAGTTATCAAAGTACTTGTCAATAAGGCCGATGAGCGACCGCTGCTTGTACTCCTCCTTAGTAACCTTGGCAAAATACTGATAAGTAGGGCCGAAAGATTTGTGGTCCACAAACCCCTCCTCCTCCAGCGTACGCACCTGCGTGGACAGCGTAGAAAAGTGAGGCTGGGGTTCCGGATACAGTTCCCTGAGCTCCCTCACAAACAGGGGGCCCTTGTCCCAAAAGTGATTCATAATCACCTCTTCTTTCTTGGTCAGTCGTTTCATAAGCACGCTCCTTTTTCGCAAAGGTAACTAATTTTTTTAGTTATGCAACTATTTTTGTTTAGTTTTTCAATTAATTTTTCTAAACAGCCCCTTTTTCGGCCCCTTTGATCTCCTTTCTCCTCCCCCTGCGCCGTGAAATGGAACCATCTCAGTTACTGATAATTACACAAATCCTCCTCCGCGTTTACGGAGGAGGAATTTCATAATGTAGTGATTGTTAACTAGTTCCGTTTCACGGCTCCGTGGGAGTGGAGGCGGGATCTACTTGGTAATTGCGGCCATTGATGGTGATTTTTTTCACCGATTGACCGTTGATGGTCACGGTGCCGTCCTCCTCAACTTTGGCACCGGGAAGGGACTTAAGTAATTCCTTGGCACTCTCTTCACTCTTGGTAATGATATTCACAACGGAAGAACTCCCATCCAGGTTGAACTGCTTAAGGCTTTCGGAATCTTTGACCACCGTAACACTTTGAATCTGTTTGGTTGGTAAGTTCTTGACTTCGGATTCTTCCACCACTTTTCCGTCAACGATGTACACTGTATTTTGGAGAGGGCCAAAACCGAAACCTGTCACTCCTGATTTAGCCATCAAAGAGTCTGTTTTCATAATGATCTTGCCATTATCATTTACAATGACCTGGCTTCTCATGGTTCTTTTTACCGTAGTAATGGCGTGGACGGTGACAGCCTTGTTGCCTTTCCCCGTTGTGGTTATCTGGTAATCGCCAATGGTTTTCCCCTTCAGCTGCGAGCCGTCAAAATGGTCAACGGTTACATTATCGATAACATAGATGGTCTGTTGTCCCCATAAATATACGGAGCAGAGCATAAGGACGATAATAAAGAGTATCTTTTTCATAGATGCTGTTTTTAATTATTCATTGATACAAGATGGAAAGTATTTCCGCCATCCATGGGTGTAAGAATGTAGGAGGCCTCACTGCCATCCTTAAACCGGGCGGTCATGATAAAACCGTCTCCAACGGGCCTGAACTCATAGTCCTCGGCTTCGGCCGGGTCCATGCTGGAGATCAGTTGAAGTTGTTGTAGTAATTCCATGGTGCTGGGAGATTCCGTTTCAACCGGCTCCGTTTTCCGGTGAAGGAACACCACGGCAAGGAGAACGGCGGCCACACCCGAAAGGGTCAGGCTCCAGATCCGGATGATCCGCTTGCGCGCGCTGCGTACCATCTGGTCATACTGGTCTCCGGCCTCTTCCAGAGGTTCAGTCTCAACAGGGCCGATGATGCCCAAAAGCTCCGCGACTGCCTTTTCCTCTTCTCCCTCGGGAGGGAAGGAGGCGAAAGACTGAGCCAGCAGACGCTCTTCCTCAGGAGTGGCATCGGCCGATAGATATCTTTCTATCAAGGTTTTGCGATTCATATTATTGCTGTAGACTTTTAATCAGTTCTTTTCTGGCTATGGAGATGGAGGCTTTGATGCTGCCCTTGGGCCGGCCGGTAATGGCCGCTATCTCGTCCAGTGAAAGGCCACTGGCCTTGAGCTGCAGGAGGCGCAGGGTAGCCGACGGGACGCTGTTCAGTGCCTGGTTGGCGCGCCGACGGGCTTCGGCCTGCTCTATATGGAGAGTAGCACTCTCGGC
Organism: Bacteroidales bacterium; assembly: GCA_016285215.1. The sequence goes on from JAEEQI010000001.1 coordinate 37,470, forward strand.
CGATGCGAGACTCAGCGGAAGCGGCTCCTGCCGGGTATTCCGGGCTTTACGCCAGAGGGATACGCAGGCGTTTTTGGTGATGGTGACGGCCCAAGCCTCCGGATTCCGGATATCGGCCCCGCTGCGCCGGGCCTCCCACAGACGAATCAAGACGTCCTGTACTACGTCTTCCGGGTCTCCTTCCAGGCGCGATGCCCGGAAGAATTTCCGGGTCAGTGCCAGGACCTTCGGCCTTACTTCTGCCAACTCTATTTCCAGCGTGTTTTCCATACTCTGCCCTATCAGACGCAAAAATCGTGAAAAGTTAATCACAATTTTCCCCACCAGTGAAGAAATTTGGAGATTTGCTCTGGGACATACCGGGTTGTAGTTCTCAGAAACCGGAAGGCTTGGGCTTTTTGTTCCCAGGGCCAGGAGGCCTTCCTACACAAATCCTCCTCCGCATTTTACGGAGGAGGATTTGTGTAATTGTCAGTAACTAAGGTAGTTACATTTCACGCCGCAACGGGCAAACACCTATGCTTTACGGCCGGTGAAGTGGTTCATCACGGTGTAGAGGCCGCAGATGTCTCCGAACACGAAATTGAACCAGCGGTAAGGGAAGATACCCTGCATGAGTCGGATGAAGTGGGAGGGGAAGTTGATGCCGCGGTAGCCCAGGTTCCATTCGATGGCGCGGAGGGTCTTCCGGGCCACTTCCTCCGGCGGCAGGATGCGGAAGAAGGAGTGGATGCCGTCAAACATACCCGTATTGATAAAGTATGGGGCTATGGTGGTGACTTTCACGGGGCTCTTCTCCCGGCCCAGTTCTATCCTCAGGCTCTCGCTCCAGCCAATGGCGGCCCACTTGGAAGCGGCATACAGCGACATCTTGGGAAGGGCCAGCATACCGGCCGAAGAAGTGATGTTGCAGATATGGCCGGTGCCGCGCTCCTGCATATCCTTGAGGAAGCGGAGGGTCACAAACATAGCACCCTTGGTGTTGATGTCGAAGGTACGGTTGATGTCCTTGTCGGTCTGCTCGGCAAACACCTTGTTGTTGGTGATGATGCCGGCGTTGTTGATGAGGATGTCCACGGGTCCGCAGGCAGCCTTGGTGGCTTCAGCAGCAGCGTCAATGGATTCGGGGCTGGAGATATCGGCCTTGTGTCCATAGACCTTGCCCAGGGCCGAAAGCTCTTTCACCGTGGCGGCGATGGCTTCTTCGTTGATGTCCCAGATGATTACCTCTTTGGCGCCTTTTTCCAGGCAGCGCCGGGCCATGATTTTCCCAATCCCGGAGCAGGCACCGGTGATGAGAACGGTTTTATTTTGTATTTTCATTGTTCAGGTTTTAGTCTGCGCTCAGCATGAGCATTTTTTTGATGATGCCAAACAGGCCGTAAGGCATGTAGCGGAATTTCAGATCAATCCAGGTGGGGCTCTTGATCACGGCACGCTCGTGGCTGAAGGCCAGGAAGCTACGCTCGCTGTGGTAGCTGCCCATACCGGAATTGCCTACGCCGCCAAAGGGCACCTTGCTGTTGGCAATGTGCATAATGGTGTCGTTGATGCAGGCGCCACCGGACGTAGTCTGGCCGATAATATCCCAGCCATCGGCCCCCTTTCCAAAATAATAGAAGGCCAGGGGCTTCTCGCGGCCGTTGACAAACTTCACCACCTCTGAACGGTCCTTGAACGTCATGATGGGGAAGATAGGGCCGAAGATTTCCTCCTGCATCACGGGCGCATCGGGAGATACGCCTTCCAGCAGGGTGGGCTCAATCCAGAGGTTTTCCTTGTTGGAATGGCCCCCGGCAATGACGGTGCCGTCTTTCAGATAGCCGGTCAGGCGGTCGAAGGCGCTTTCCTTTACAATATGGACAAACTTGTCGGAGGTCTCGGTACCATTAGGATAGAGGCCGGCGAGTTCTTTCTTGAAGGCTTCCACAAAGGCGTCCTTGATGTCCTCGTGCAGGAAGAGGTAGTCGGGGGCTATGCACGTCTGGCCGCTGTTGAGGCACTTGCCCCAGGCAATGCGGCGGGCAGCGATGGTGAGGTTGGCGTCCTTGTCCACGATGCACGGGCTCTTGCCGCCCAGTTCCAGGACCATGGGGGTGAGGTATTTGGCCTGCGCTTCCATGGCGATGCGTCCCAGGGACGGGCTGCCGGTGAGGAACACCAGGTCGTAGCGGTGCCGGAAGAGTTCTCCGTTCACCAGGCGGTTGCCCTGTACCACGGCCACGTATTCTTCGGGGAAGGTGTCGCCAATGAACTGCTCTATAACCTTGGATACGGTGGGAACGTACGGGGAGGGTTTGAGCAGGGCCGTGCAGCCGGCTGCGATAGCACCCACCAGGGGGTTCAGCATCAGCTGGACGGGGTAGTTCCAGGGGCTCACGATGAGGGTGCAGCCCAGCGGTTCACGGACGATGTAGCTGGAAGAAGGGAGTACGGTAAGGGGCGTTCCCTTGCGCTGGCGGCGGGCCCATTTGCCCACCTTGCGGATGGCTTCTCCAATCTCTCCGTACACCAGGCCCAGTTCGGTCATGAAGGCCTCTTCGTAGCTCTTGTGCAGGTCCTGCCACAGGGCGTCGCACAGCGGCTTTTCCCATTTGGCCAGTCCCTTGTTGAAGTTCTTTAATTGCTGTTTGCGCCACTTGATGTCCCGAGTGGTACCGGTGGCGAAGAAGGCTCTCTGCTTGAGGACAATCTCCTCAATTCTTTCCGGAGTTGTATTTTCCAGTGCCATAGTATAGATTTTAGTGGCACAAAGATACAAAAATTTTTTAAGAACCCTGTTTCTCCCGCCACTCCGTAGGCGTGAGACCGGTCTCGGTGCGGAAGGCGCGGAAGAAAGAATTCTCGCTGGCAAAACCCGCCTCCTCACTAATCACGGACAGTTTTTTCTCGGGATGCTGCCGCATTTGCTCCTGCGCATAGCGAACACGGTAGGCCGTCACGAAGCGCGGGAAAGACATCCCCAGCCCGCTGTTCAGGGTGGCCGATATATAGGTGGTGTTGGTATGCAGCAGCGTGGCGATGTCGGCGATGCGAAGGTCCTTCTTTCGGAAGAGCTGCTCCTCCTCCATCAGGCGGACGATCTGGTTCTCTAGGTCGATGAATTCTTTCTCGGAACCGGCCTGGGCCGATGCTTTCCTGCGACTCAGATACCAGCCCAGAAGACAAAGAAGTAGGGCGAAAAGGCTGCCGACGGCCAATCCCAGCCAGTAGGATACGCTGCGCGGTCGGTCCCCTTGCGTGTAGCACAGGAGTACCGTGCCTTGCGCGTCGTAGGAATCGGCCCTTACGCCACCGGCAAGAAGCACTTGCCCGCCGGAAAGCGCCAGGACTTCGGCCTTGTAGGGAAGGTCTTCCAGGGGCTCGCTGTAGAACACCTGCACCGCAGCGGGAGATTCTCCGTAGCCGATGCTCAGCAGGTATAGCCTACCCTGGGCATCCCGCCCCTGTTTCCAGGCGCTCTGTGCGGTGGTGTCCACGGCCAGCCCGTACTGCCAGTCGATGGCGCCCCAGGGCCCTTCCTGGGGAATGGGATGGGCGGTCTCTAGCAGCTCAAAGGTGCCGTTGTCCAACTTTAGGAAGGATAGAGCGTCCTGCTTCCGGACAGGAATCAAATAACGATATTCACCAAGGATATAATGCTCAGGCGGGTTGGGCATGGCGCCGTTCTCAGTGACCCATTCCTGCAGGAGGGGCTCCTGGAATGGTTCTCCGATGAGTTGCTCTACCCAACTGCCTTCCAGCGGATTCCCGTAATGGTCCGTTGCGCCAAAGATGTAGACGTTGTCTGGGGCCACTTGCAGCAGGTAGGGTAGATTTCGGGGCTGGAGGGGTTTGAGCGTAGTAAACGGCTCTCCCGCCGTGCTGCATTCCAGGGCGTCCGGCCCGTACCAGTTGCCGGCCACCAGGATGCGCCCGTCGGCCATCTCCAGGGCGGTGGCGTGGGTGCGCTTGTTGTCCAGGATGGGAAGGGAGGAAAAGCTGTGCGAGGCGGGATGATACACTTCCACGCCCCAGGTCTGGCCCACGCCAAAGGCCTCGGCGTACCCGCCGCCTGTGAGGATGTCGCCGCTATTTAGCTTGGTGGAAAAGCCAGCGTCGTGCGGGTACAGGGTATTCACCGTGTGCCACTTGCCGCCGCGGTAATACTCGGCCGTGGCGGTGGGGACAAAGCCCACAGTGTGCCCGCCAATCACCGTGTACTCACCGCCTGCATAGTGCAGACTGTGCGCCTGCCGGGGGATGTTCAACTCCGGCAACCGCTCCACCTCCATGGGGGTGAAGGACACGCCTTTGACGGCAATGGATAGGGCAACAAGCAGCAGCAGGTTCATGCTGCAAAGATAGTATAAATCAATTATATGTTGGACCTATCTTCGAATCCTTCACGTAATGAGCCCTAAGACAATCCCAATATATCCATTGCCCCTTACTGTTCTTGGTGCGGGACAGCTCTACGGCAGTCCCATCTTCTCCAAAACGGTATAAATAGCCGGCCTTGTCCTGATAGATATCTATCCACATAAAGTTGTCGAACCACTCGCAGCTCTCTTTCTTTGTATTGTCGGTGAAAAAATAGCATTCAAACACCGAGTATCCTAGCTCTTCCCTCAACAGGTTACAAGAAGCCTTATTATCCCCGATGGGCAATTTAGGTACATAATATTTTACAATCCTCTTTTTTGAACTTTCATCCCATCTTTCTTCTGCAATAAAACGTACATATTGTTGTAACCATGTTACCCCGTTTTCTTTGAAGGGACCATCTGTAGTAATAGCAATACTTTGTGCGACTTCACCGTTGAACATCTCGTCAACTTGATATAGTTTAGCCGTGTAACTACCCTCTAATATACCAGCGGGTTCGCAGGAAAACAGAACCGACATTGCCGCAAGGGACACAAAAAAAAGAAAGAATTTACGCATAGCACTTTGATTTTGGTTAGGTCAAAGATAAGCCCTAAGAGGCCGCGTCCCACCCACAATTCTTAGAATCTTACTCTCATTTTCTATAATGGAATCCCCATCCTGCTCTACTCCCTGCGTTTTAGCCGCGCCGGAGAAATCATAGTTTTGTGTATCTTTGTACCGTTATGGCCGATAATTATTTGGAAAAGCGGGCCGAAGAGCTCCGCAATCAGCGCCCCAAAGTGGTGCGCAACCATCCCTCGCTGGAAAGTCTTCTCAAGCGCAACCGCAGCTACCGCGGCTACGACGCTTCCCGTGTAGTCACTGAGGAAGACCTCCTGAAAATGCTGGAAGTGGTTCCCTGGGTGGCTTCCGGAATGAACGCCCAGCCGCTTCGCTTCAAGCTGGTGACCGGGGCCGATGCCACCCGCGTGCACCCGCTCGTCAAGTTGGGGGCCGCCCTCCCTCAGGAGCACCTCCCGCATGCCGGCGAAGAACCTTCGGCCTATATTGTGGTGTGCTCTACTGCCCCCGAGAACCGGGTGGTGGATATGGACCTGGGCATTGCCGCCCAAAGCATCCTTCTGCGTGCGGTTGAACTGGGCCTTGGCGGCATCTTCATCCTCAACTTCAAGGCCTCTGAACTGGCGGCCGCCCTGCAGCTGCCGCTGCAGCCCCTGGCCGTTATCGGCATCGGCAAGCCCTCCGAGCGCATTTTCCTGGTAGACGCCAAGCCCGGAGACTCCCTGGACTATTACCGCAAAGACGGCGTCCACTTTGTCCCCAAACTGCCGGTGAAGGATCTGCTGCTCTAGAGGCGAATCTTTGTTTCGCTTTTACAAAGTTTTGTTGCTTTTTGACCTTATTTCTGTCATTAAGGTCTAATTTTGCTGCGGTATAACGAGGAGGAATTGCTCCTAAATTGTTATTTTTGTAAAATAACCAAGGAAAACACTAAAAGCAACCGAACTATGAAAAAAAGAGAATACTTGCCATACGAGTCTCCGCAGACCACCGTTGTGGAACTCAAAATGGACAGTGCCTTGCTGCAAGCCAGTGTGCAGGATTACATTGAGGGAGGGAACGAAACGTGGGTGACCCCCGGGGAAGAAGACGGGATATTTTTCTAGGAGGGTAGAGCTATGAGAAAGATTTGTTATGCACCTTGGGCCGTCCTTCTGATGACCGGCCTCATCGGCCTCTCCTGCAGCCGCCTGGACGAAATCCCCCAGAACGAGGCTCCGGAAACCCCGGAAAAGACATTCTATACCCTCATCATCAAGGCCGACAAGGAGGCCCCTACCAAAGCTTTGGAAGATATGGGAACCACCCTGAAGTCCACCTGGACGGCAGGGGATGAAGTGACCGTTTACGGCCCCGGCAACCAGATCCTGGGAACCCTTACCGCCTCCACCGGCGGCTCCGGCTCCACCACTTTGGAGGGAGATTTGACGGAAGCTCCCAAGGTGGGAGATGTCCTCACGTTGAAGCTCCGCTCAGACAGCTATCTTACCCAGAAAGGAACGCTGGATTATATCGCCGCCAATTGTGACTATGCCCTTGCAACGGCTACGGTAGAGACGGTTTCGGGGAAGCAAATAACCACCACCCCCGCCTCGTTTGTGAGCCAGCAGGCCATTGTGAAGCTCACCATCCAGGACGCCGGAGGAAATGCCCTTGCCGTTTCTCAGCTGCTGCTGAACAGCGGCGGCAGAACCTATACCGTCACTCCGGATTCGGCCATCAGCACCGTGTATGTGGCTCTTTCGGCCTTCTCCAACCAAACCGTTACCCTGTCCGCCACGACGGGGACCTCTTATTACGACCTTTCCAAGGCAGATGTCACTTTTGAAAACGGCAAGTTCTACACCATTACGGCCCGGCTCGGAAAGCAGCCGGTGAGTAGCATTACAATGGATGGAGGCGCTGTGAAATTCCTCTACGGCGGCACCCCGGCCAGCGAGGCCCTCTGATGAACTTAACTTAAGATGAAAAACAGTATGAAAAAGATACAATTCCTGTTGGCGGCACTCCTTTTGGTGATGGGTGCCCAGCGCGCTTTTGCCTATAATTATGAAGGATTAGGGACAGAGGACGATCCGTATCTGATCAAGTCTGCGTCAGAGTGGACGCAGTTGTATAAGGATTGCTGGTATAATTCCTTTGAGGGCAAATACTTCAGGCTTGTGGCCGATATTTCGGTAATTGATGATTATTATAACGATAACGTGATAGGCTGGTCTGCCAGTTATCCTTTTAGAGGTGTTTTTGACGGGGATGGCCACACCCTCACTTTTAAAAGTATGGCCGGTGAACAAGGCACCGGTAGTAAGATTTTGGAGTATATGGCTCCATTCCGCTACGTGGGAGACGGCGCCGTTATCCAAAACCTGCATGTCGTAGGAATAGTACAAACATACAAGCGGTATCTGGCCGGTCTGGTGGCGCGGGCCAGCAAAAAGGTCGTTATCCGCAATTGCTGGGTAAGTACCCATGTAGATACTACCGGTCCCAGAGATTATAAGGATGCGTACAACGGGGGTATTGTAGCAGAGGCACTCGGCCCGGATTCTGACTTGACTTTGGAGAATTGCCTTTTCGATGGAAAGATGTCCGAAAAGGACTGGGTAGACTATAGTGGCGGCCTGGTGGGAAAGGCCGACGGAAAAGTCACCCTCAGAAACTGCCTTTTTAAACCTTCAGAGGTGGATGTGACCACAACCCATTGTGCTACGCTTGTGCGGGTGGGATCCTCGGGTTCGCTCACTTTGGACAACTGCTACTATGTCACTCCTATGGGTGAACAAGAACAACAGGGAACCGATGCTTCTACTTGGCGACCCTACGAACTGAGAGACGCTTTAGGAAAGCAGCAGTGGTACGTGGTTGGGGAAGATGTCTTTCCAATTCTGTTTGACCTGGCTTCTTTCAAAGGTGATGGAACGGAGGACTCTCCTTATTTGATAGCTTCCATTGAAAACTGGAATTATCTGATGTATCAGGTCTCTTCGGGATACTACTATTCCGATAAGCATTTCCGGCTGACCAACAATGTGAAGATTCACAAGATGATAGGAAAGTATGACGGGGACGGTGAAGGCCAGCAAAAACCTTTCAGCGGCACCTTGGATGGAAATGGAAAAACCTTGACCCTGGATCTTGATGGCAGCGGCAATTATATAGCACCCTTTGCCTGCATCAAGAATGCCACCATCAAGAACCTGGTCCTGGCCGGAAGCGTAAAGACTTCCGGGATGCGTCCCGCTGGCATAGCCAGTTTTGTGATGGGTGACCAAAACCTTATTGAGAACTGTAAGACCAGCTCTATCGGCATTAGTTCCACATACAATGCGGACGTCGATGCGGGCGCTTTCGTGGGCAGGGTCAATGCCAATGCGCATCTCACTATCAAAGGCTGTTGCCTGGAAGGTACTATCAGGTATAACTCCGGCTACGAAGGCGGCGGCTTTGTGGGCTTTGCGCAGGCTGGGGCCCACGTTACAGTTCAAGACTGCGTTTTTGGAATGGTCTTGCTACTGTCTACCAAGGGAAAACCGGAGAGCGATGTGTACAGTGAGCAGTATTACCTGTTTGTGGGAGGAAGTGAAGATGCAACCGTTAACATTACCAACTGCTATTATATGCCCTCCTTTATTCTGAACCCGTTGCTGAAAAATGGCTCTGTGAAAGCTCAGGGTATGAGGCAGTACAACATTGGTGGCAGTGACGGCGTTACGGTTAAACTGGATGGGGCGGAAACCGTTTACAACGTTTCCAAAATCACCGCTTATTCTGGGAATTACGGCATAAAAACCGATATCTTCTCATGGCCGTGGGGCGCAGAGGATAAGGATGTGAAACTGCTCCTTAGTAATCCCACGCCTGTAAAATACTATTCTGCCAATCACGGGACCCTTACCGGTACTGAATATAGCGGTGATAATGACCACTACACCCTCAACATGAGCAAAGAAACGCTTGATTCGGACGTCACTATCGTGTACATCTCGGCTGACGGAGTGTTGTATTTGCAGGATAGTGACAGCAGCGCCGATATCATTACCAAGGAAGACGGGAAAACGCATACCGTGGTGCTGGGCCGCAAATTAAAAGGTAACGTATGGAACAGCTTCTGCGCTCCGTTTGCCATCAGTGAGACGATGGTTACCAGCGTCTTTGGTACCGGCGTGGTTGTCAAGAAGTTAACAGGCTCGTCCTTAGAGAATGGCGCCCTTTCGTTCACTTTCGAGGCGGCAACCTCCATTGAGGCCGGAAAACCCTACATCATAAAGCCTTTGGCCGATGTGGAGAATCCCCGGTTTGGAGATGTGGTCATTGACAAGAACACCACTACGACCGAAACCACAGCCGTGAAATTCATTCCCGCCATCAACCCCGTCAGCTTTACGCCCCGGGACAAGAACATCCTCTTCTTCACCGGTGACGGCTCCATGTCCTTCCCGGCCGATGACAGTGTCCTGAAGGGCTTTCGCGCCTATATCCAACTTAAATAAATAAACGGTATTAAACGAAAAAAACCAGGCTTTTCAGCCTGGTTTTTTTGTGCGGATGAGAAGAGTCGAACTTCCACGGGCTAATGCCCACCACCCCCTCAAAGTGGCGTGTCTACCATTTCACCACATCCGCAAGAGTTTGGGACTGCAAAGATAAGACACATTTTTGAAATCCCAAAACTTTTGAGCAAATATTTACAATCCGCGTATAAACTGGGCCCGGGAAGGTGCGCCGTCAAAGTGCATAAGGCATCCGTCCTTCTTGCCTTCATTGTTGTAAACAATCATAGACAGACGGCCAAACAGGTAGTCCCAACCGGTAGTGGTACCCATTGCCTTGTAAGTAATGGCGCCCAGGCTTTCGAAGGAGCAGCGGTAGCCCTCGCGCTCGGTACGGGTGCCGGTAATGATGACATCCCAGTCGGCGTGCTCTTCCTCGTTCAGTTTTGTGGCCGACATAGTGAAGACGGTCTGGTAGGACTTGTCGTCAAAAGCGAAGGGTCCTTTGAAATTGAGATGCCAGACATTCTCTTCGGCCTGTACAATCTGCATTCCGGTGAAGCGGCTGGCCCAGGTGATTTCCGTCTTACCCATCTGGCAGGCAATCTCAAGGTCTTCCAGGGCTCCGGCTATGAGGTCGTCGGCTATATGCATCATATATTCTCCTCCAGGAGAGTAGTAGTAATAGTCGTAGTCTCCTCCAACAATGTCAGCGCCTTTTGAGCAGGAACTCAGAGCCAGCACGGCGGCGGCAAACAGATATATGATCTTTTTCATAACTCTCATCTTTTAAAATCTGAAACCAATTCCAATTCGGCCTCCTTTGACCACGCTGCCATAGACCAGCTCTGCGGTGCCGTAAACGCGCTGACCGGCCCACTCGCAACCGATGGGGACCAGATCATAGGCAAAGCGGGTAGCGTACTTAGGGGCAACGGAAACGCCCAGAGCCACCTTTCCGTAAAGACGGAAATGGGCCGAACTGGGTATACGCATCTTGACCTCCGGAAGGAAGCTGAACATATTGCGCATATAGGTATCATAATTACTGTCAATCCGGGTCAGGGTCCTGACTTCCAGACTGTTGTAATGAAGCTGGGCGCCCACGCTAAGCCATTTGAGCACGGCGTAATTGTAATCCAGCGTGAAGACCGGGCCTGTGGAAATCTGAGTCTGAGGCTCATACAGGGCGTAGAGGTCCGAGGAATAGTCCGGCGCCACCTTGTAGTTTAAGAACTGGGAATTGTAACCACCAATGAACAGGTTCAATTCGTGGGGACGTTCCTGGGCTGCAGCGGTGCCGCAAAACACCAGGACAGATAGGGTAATCAATAACTTTTTCATAGCATTAATAAGATGCAGGGAAGGGCCGATTCGTGGCATCTGCAAAAAAAATATCGTAGATAAAAATATTTTTGCTATCTTTGCGAGCTTTCACGAGTTGGGAGCAATACGCAAATTATTAATTATTTAAAACAACAGATTCACAATGGCTGTTAAAATCAGACTTCAGCGCCACGGTAAGAAGAATTTCGCATTCTTCCACATTGTTGTGGCCGATTCCCGCGCACCGCGCGACGGTAAGTTCATCGAGCAGATTGGATCCTACAACCCCAACACCAACCCTGCTACCATCGTTCTGGATGGTGACAAGGCTCTGGCTTGGCTCAAGGTAGGTGCCCAGCCCACGCTGGTTGCTCGCCGCATTCTCTCCTACGAAGGTGTTCTCCTTCGCAAGCACCTGTCCGAGGGTGTTGTCAAGGGTGCCCTGACCGAGGCCCAGGCCGACGCCAAATTCGCCGCTTGGAAAGAGGAGCGCGACAAGAAGATCGCCGACAAGAAGGCCGGCATCAAGAACGAGGAGATTGCTAAGGCTAAGGCCGCCAAGGCCGCCGAGGTAGAGGTGAACGAAGCCCGTGCCAAGGCCATCGCCGCCAAGAAGGCAGAGGCCGAAGAAGCTGCCCGCAAGGCTGCTGAGGAAGCTGCCGCTGAGGCTGCTCCCGCCGCCGAGGAAGCTCCTGCCGCCGAAGAGGCCGCTGCAGAACCCGCCGAGGCTCCCGCCGCAGAGTAAAATGCTCCGCATTGGCAAGGTTCTCAAGTCCAACGGGACGGATGGAGGGCTCATTCTGAGCTTCTTCGACATCTTACCCGAGGATATTGACCTTCAGGAACCGGTATTCATCGAATTCGATGGATTACCGGTTCCTTTCTATTTTGAATCTTTCACCCCCAAGGGCAGCAACCGCGCACTGGTGCAGATTACCGGAGTCCGCAACCTCAAGGACGCCGATGAACTCACCGGAGCCGACGTGTATGCAGACTACTTTGAGGAAGACGAAGCGGAAGGCTTCACCGGCTGGGCCGTCCTGAACGAGGATGGCGTAAAGGTTGGAGAGGTCTTTGACTTTGAGGACATTCCCGGCAACACCTGCCTCTGGGTCAAACGTCCCGACGGAACCGAGGTTCTCCTCCCCTTCCACCAAGATCTCGTTGTTTCCGTAGACGAAAAAAAGCATATCCTGACCCTCATCATCCCCGAGGGCATCCTTGACTTATAACCAACTTAGCACACATTATGAAACGCTTGTCCCTTTTCCTGGTTCTTGCGCTTGCTGCAGCTTGCGGCACCCCCACCACCCCTGATGTTAAACTTACCCGCTGGCAGATGCAGCAGGCCGGCAGCTCCACCGTTTATGACGTAAAAGTCCCCACCACGGTGGCCGGCGCCCTCAATGCCGCCGGAGAATTTGGCGAGAACCCGCTGGACGAGCTCAACTTCTTTGACCTGGACAAAACCCAGTTTGACAGCACCTGGACCTTCACCACGGAATTCGAAGGCCGGGAAGGCTATCAGATCCTCAAGATGGGCGGCATTGGCTATTCGGCCGATATCGTACTCAACGGCACCCTGGTAGCCAGCGCAGACACCACGCTGGGCGTATTCTCCGTACGCGAATGGGATGTTACCCCGCTGGTGCAGAAGCACAACAAGCTGGAGGTTCGTACGCACAAGTCCCCCTGGGGCAGCCTCAACCACGGCTTCGTGGACTGGAATCCGCACGCCCTGGACGAGTTTATGGGCATTGTGGCCCCGGTCACGCTCATCAACACCCCGGACGTGGAAATCCAGGATGTATATGTAAAGCCTGAACTTTCCGAAGACCTGACCCAGGCTGCCATTGTGGTTACCACCACCCTGGTCAACCGCAGCAGCAAGGCCGTAAGCGGTATGCTCAGAGGCCGGTACGAGGGCGGCCGTTTCTACCAGAACGTTTCCCTGCAGCCCGGACAGACCGTGACCGTGCAGAAGCGTGAGAAAGTGGAGAGCCCCCGCATCTGGTGGACCTATGATATGGGAACCCCGGAACTCTATCACCTGGAGATGTCCTTTGGAAAATCCCATAAGAAAGATGTCCGCTTCGGCCTCCGCAGCATAACCGGAGACCTGGATTCGCTGGGACACCGTCAGTTTGTGCTCAACGGCCAGAAGATCCTTTTCAAGGCCGCCGGCTGGACGGACGATATGTTTATGCAGGACACCCCTGAAAGCATCCTCAATCAGCTTAAGCTGGTCCGCAATATGGGCCTCAACGGCATCCGCTTTGAGAACATCTGGGGCCTGGACGACACCGTGTACGACTACTGCGACTCCCTGGGCATCCTCAACCTCGTGGGCTGGAGCTGCCTGTGGGAATGGCCCGGTCAGTGCGGTCTTCCCGGAGACCCCAAGTACGGCTGCATTATGGGTGAAGAACTGGAAGACCTGGCCGTCCGCTACTTCCACGACCAACTCATCCGCCTGCGCAACCATCCGGCCATCATCGGCTGGCTCACCGGCTCCGATATGCTTCCCAACCCTACCCTGGAAGCACGATACCTGGAGCTTTACAACAACCTGGAATATCGGCCCTATATCTGCTCTGCAGCCAATCGCACCAGCACCCTCTCCGGCCCTTCCGGCACCAAGATGGAAGGCCCTTACGAGTATGTGGCTCCGGATTACTGGTACATTGACAAGCGTCTGGGCGGCGCCTACGGTTTCAACACCGAGACCGGCATTGGTATGAACATCCCCCAGATGGAGAACGTGCGCCGAATGATTGGCGAGGAGAACCTCTGGCCCGTCACCGGTGAGGTCTGGAGCAAGCACTGCGTAAGAGGAAAGCAGATGAACCCTTCCACTATGCTGGGTGTGATTGCCGGCGAGTACGGTGCCGCCAACGATGTGGAGGACTTCGTGCGCAAGGCCCAGGCAGCCGACTACGACGGCACCCGCGCTATGTTCGAGGCCTTCCGCTGCCACATTGACCACGCCACCGGCATTGTCCAGTGGATGCTCAACAGCGCCTGGCCGTCCCTCTACTGGCAGCTCTACGACTGGTATATGGCCCCTACCGCCGGCTACTACGGTACCCAGGCAGCCCTGGCCCCCTACCAGCTCATCTATAACTACGGAGAGCACGCCGTATACGCCGTGAACGACGCTATGCCGGCCGCCGTATACGATGCCACGATGCGGGTCTTCGGCCCGGATTCCAAGCTCATCCGCACGGAAGAGGCTACCGCCCAGATGAACCCCCGCAAACCCTTCAAGTTGTTTGAGGACATCGAAGGCCCCTGCTTCCTGGATCTGGAACTCAAGCTGGGAGACGAGGACACCGTGGCCCACAACTTCTATTGCATCCCCGCCAAGGACAATGTCTACGACTGGGAAAAGAGCAACTGGTTCATCTCCCCCATCAAGGAATACGGTGACCTCTCGTTTGTGACCGCCCTGCCGGAAGCCAAGCTCTCCATGGAGGTAGCACAGGCCCCGGAAGGCTTCTTCGTGACCCTCACCAATAACTCCGAAGTCATTGCCTACCAGAACATCCTCAAGGCACTGGACGAAAAAGGACAGCTGATTCCAGCCGTCCTTTGGTCCGATAATTTCTTTGCGCTTATTCCGGGAGAGAGCCGTACCGTTCTGTGCACCGTGCCCGAAGGCTACCAGGTGGCCCAGTGGGGCTTCTCCGGTTGGAACGGAGTTCTCTAGTCTAATCCTCCGTTTACGGCATATTCGGCCTTTACTTCCTCGTAAAAGGCCGCTTCTGCCGTTTGGACATAAGGGGCCAGCCACAGGAAGCCGATACCGCAGGTGATAACGCAGAGGATGGCCCAGCCAATGAAGCTCAGGTACAGCCAGAAGAGGTCAAACTTGTGACCCTTCATCATCATACGGCTGCGGTGAATGGCTTCTACGGGAGTGAGCTCCGGATATTCGTCCAGGATAAAGGGCGTCATAGCGTAGGAGAAAGCCTTGACAATGCCGGGGATGATGAAAAGGAGGCTCCAGAAGAAGGTCAGGAGGCTCATCCAGACCATACCTCCAATCTTGCGCCAATAGTTGCTGAAGTTGAACGTGTTACCAATGATATTGGTATCCAGATTGACCAGCAGCTTGCGGAAGGCATTGATAAATCCCACTTCCAGAGGAAGGAGCAGAAAGATTTCCACCAGAAGGTAAAGGGACGAAGTACCGTTGGACTGCCTCTGAAGGTCTGCGAACTCCGGATCCGAGGCCATGGAAACCATATCCGAAACAGAGGTGTAGGAATAGCCCTCCATAAAGTTCTGGAGCTGGTAAGAAGTGTAAACGGCGGGGCTGGAGAAGAACACTGCAATTAAAGCAATGACCAGAGTGGCCAGCACAGCCTTACCCCAATTTCCGCGCAGGGCGGTCAGGGCCGAGTCCTTAAAATAGGTGTTGCTTTTCATCTTTCTGTATATTTTTATTGACAAATATACACTTTTTTCGGATATTTGTATGAATAAACACTATTAAGCTATGACTCTCATCATCGTTATCGCCATTGTCGCCATTCTGGTTTTATGGGTCATTTCTGTCCAGAACAGACTCGTCAAGAGCGACGAACTTTGCAACAACGCCCTCAAGCAAATCAACGTACAGCAAGTAAGCCGTTACGACGCCTTGCAGGCCCTGGTCAAGCTCACCCGAGAGTACGCCTCCTATGAGGCCGATACCCTCCAGAAGGTTGTCGATGCCCGTAAGATCACCTCTTCGCCCGCTCCTACCCCGGCCGAGATTGACGCCAACGAGCAGGCCCTGAAGGAGATTTCGGCCAAACTCATTGCCGTGGCCGAAGCCTACCCCGACCTCAAGGCCAACCAGAACTACCAGCAGACTATGCAGAGCATCCAGACCTACGAAGAGAACGTACGCCTGGCCCGAATGACCTTCAACGATACCGTAACCCGCTTCAACCAGCAGGTGCGCGTGTTCCCGGCTTCCCTCATTGCCGGTATGCTGGGCTTCTCCAAGAGAGATTATCTGGCCGAAGACACTACTAAAAAGGATTACCCTACGATTTAACGATGTTTAAGCATCTGTTTCTGACTGTATGCGCGGCTGTGCTCTCCTGGAGTGCGGCCGCTCAAGTTGTGCTGGAAATCCGGGACGTGGATACCCGGGTTCAGGTGGAGCAGGACGGATCGGCCTGGGTAACCCAGGTTTGGGACGCCAAGGTAAGCTCTTCCGGCACAGAGTTTTATATCCCGGTGGACAACCTGGGCCGAATGACCATTGGACAGCTGTCCGTCTGGGAGAATGGCCAGGAGTTTGAGAACCGCGGAGAAGGCTGGGACGTGGACCAGTCCCGCAGCTGGAAGACCCGCAAATGCGGCATTGTCCGCAAGCGCGGCGGCGTAGAGCTGTGCTGGGGTCTGGGAGAACCCGGAGACCACAAGTGGACCGTCCGCTTCCGCCTCACCGGCCTGGTGCAGTCCTATGACGACGCCGACGCCTTCAACTATATGTTCATCAACAAGGGGATGCGTCCGGCTCCGGAACACGCCCGCGTAACCATTGAACCCGCCTTTGACTGTCCCGTATGGACCCCGGAAAACACCCGCGTGTGGGCCTTCGGCTTCTATGGAGAAATCAATGTAGTGGACGGAAAGATAGTGGCCGAAACGTCCGAGAGTATGAGCTCCAGCAGCGGCGTCATCTGCCTGGTCAAGTTTGACAAGGGTTTCTTCTTCCCCTCGGTAGACAAGGGAGGTCCGGTGCAGGATCTCATTGACACAGCCCTGGAAGGCAGCTCCTACGGAGAGTCCGATGACGATATCTGGCCCCTTATTCTCTTTGGCATTGCCTTCGCGCTGCTGTTTGTCTTTGGCATTGGCGCGGTTATCTGGATTGCCGTTGCTTCGGCCCGCGGATACAAGTGGAAGACCTCCATCTTTGGCAAAAAGAAGATTGACGGCTGGTACCGCGACGTCCCGCTGGAAGGAGACCTGCTGGCTTCCTACTACCTGCTGTCCAAGGGCAACCGCTTTGGAATGTCGGTCCCGGCCAATAACATCATTGGCGCCCTCTTCCTCCGCTGGATTATGGAAGGGAAGCTGCAGGTGCAGCCGGATCCGATGTCCGAAAAACGGGTAAACCTTTATTTCAAGGCCGAAAACGGCTCCGAAGACGACGTGGAGAACGACGTCTTCCTCTGGGCCCGCACCGCCAGCGGAGACAACCTCCTGCTGGAAAAGGGCGAGTTTGAGAAGTGGAGCACCAAGAACTACAGGAAGATTACGGCCTGGCCCGAGCGTGCCAGCGCCCGCGGCAAAACGTGGTTCCGCAAGAAGGGCTACTTCAAGTCTGAAGGCACCTGCACGGAAAAGGGAGCCAGCGAGGCGTGCCATCTCATTGAGTTCCAGAACTTCCTCAAGGACTTCACCCTCATTGGAGAGCGCACCGCTCCCGAGGTGGGTCTGTGGAAAGAGTACCTGGTATTTGCCCAGCTCTTTGGCATAGCCGACAAAGTGGCCAAGCAGTTCAAGAAACTGTATCCGGCCGCCTTTGAGGAACTGGCCCAGCAGGCCGGACTCAACGGCCACACCTTCCTGTACGCTATGAACTGGACCAACCACATCAGCGCCCACGCCGTATCCAATGCTTCGGCCAAGGCCGGCAGCGTAAGCGGCGGAGGCGGTCACTCCTCCTTTGGCGGAGGCGGCGGCTTCTCCGGCGGCGGCTTCGGCGGTGGCGGCAGATAAACAACAAAAACTCCTGAGAATTCACTTCTGAGGAGTTTTTTTGTTGGCTAAATGATGTTTAACAAGTTCGTTTTAATACGGTCTAGCCTAACCGTGATGTTTAAATACGGGGCTTTTGGATTACACGGATGATTAAAGAGATAAAGTAAACAATAAGCCCGTAAAAGGTAGTGATTAAGGTTACTTTGAGGCCGCCGCAGATGACTGAGATGCTAATGTCGCCGAACATCTGGACAGCGTCAAATACCTGAAGTAAACCCAGCAGTGTGGCAAATACACCCACCACCAGGCCGCCAATACCGATTTCCTTTACCCACTTGGGGGCCTTCCAAGCGGCAATCAGGAGCAGGATCAGGAAGATGGAGATGATGGTCATAAATCCCGCACCGCCTTCTACATAGAGACGGGCGATGGACATAGCCGGCCGCTCGATGACTTCCTGGTGCGAAACACCAAGAGAATCCACAACGTAGTAAATTTCTTCTTTCATGGCTTTATATGTTTTTTAGGTCTGGTGCAAAGTTACGGATTGCCGGGCCATATCTCCAAAGTTGAATCCCGCTCCAGCCCTGTCAAAACCCCTTGCAGGGCCTGAGCCCTTGCATTAGCGGCACTTTTTACCTATTTTTGTTCTGCCATGAAGGCCCTTTTGAGAATCGCATACTGGTTGCTGGCACTGGCCCTGGTTTCGGCCATCCTTACAAGCCTGGACTATACTTTGTCCCAGGCCATCCTGATCAGTATGATTTTTGGCCCGTGTGCCCTGGGACTGGAGTATCTTTTGCCCAAAGCCAAGACTCCCCTTAACAAGGTGTATCTTTCGCTGGCTTTCCTGGTGGGCGTGATTCTCCTTATTCTCATCCTTCACCAGTTTGTCTGGACCACCATCACCCAGGAGGGGTATCACCTGCCCAAGAAAGAGGTGCCTCCTATGCTCATCAATCCGGCTTTCCTGGGTGTCATCCTCGTTGTCCTGTCCCTTGGAGACTACCATTGGGGCCGATGGCTTTCCAAGCGTTACAAATGCCCCGACTGCGGCATCACCTTCTTCTCCGAGAGAAAGAGTGTCACGCTAAAGAGGGCCCAAATTGCGTATATCGAATCCAACGACACCGAGGTACGCGTAGTGAGCGTGACCGGGGAATCGTACCGGAACAAAACCGGCATTACCCAGTGGGAGAACCTTCTGGGAGACGGTTTCCTTCGTATCCACCGCTCCTATCTGGTGAATGTGGAACTAGCGTCTCTCACCGCTCCGGACACAGTGACCGTGGGCACAGTACAGCTCCCCGTGTCCCGCAAATACAAAGACGCTGCCGCGTCGCTTAAAAAGGATTAGTCTTCCTTAACCTGCTCCAGGCCCAGCTGAATGTTCTGGATAAGGGCCGTGGAGGTATAAGTAGCACCGGAAACTGCATCCAACTGTGTCTCCTTGGCCTCCTTTACGGTTTTCCCCACCAGTTTTTCCAGCAGTCCGCTGTCCAGGACTTCCTGCAGATAACGCGGGCTCTCGTGATTGGGAAGGGCTTTAATCTTGGTAATGGTACCTTTATAGATAGAAATCTCCACCGGAGTGGTTCCGTTGTAGCCAATGATGGAAGCACCCAGCTCCGTGGTATTCACCTTAAGCGTATCCGGTCCCTTGGCAGCACTGGTGCCGCAAGAAGGAGTAACCACACTAACCGAAACAAGAAGGGCGCCGATCCCGGCCATCAACAAAAGTTTTTTCATAGCTATCCACAATTTTGGATTGCGAAGTTACATCTTTTTTCCCGAAAAAGGAATCATTATTTATAGGGACTCAAGGTATATTGTTCCCTACAGGGAGAGCCTCCTGAAGGTACGGACCTTCGGTCACTAATAATACGGAGCGAAGCGACAGGGCCATCAGGCCCGCACGCCGGCTTCTGCCGGCGAGCCCTCCCCCGAGGGGAGGGTTTGGGAGGGGGCAACGTGGAGGAAAGATCCGACTATCTAAACGAAAAAAAGGCTCTCGCGTAGCGAAAGCCTTTTTGAGTGGAGGTAGTCGGATTCGAATTAAAAATGCAAAGTCCTCCAGGAACCATTGTTTTAATGGTTTATATTGCGTATTTTTGCAAACGGAGTTGAATAACTCTACTCATTTTTGGGGCACTTTTGGGGCATTTTTGTAATATTTGTTATGGATATTAAACGCAGAATTTCCTTTAAGACACGAGCCATCGGGAAAGATAAGAATATCTTCCAGATTAGGATGAGAGTGTCATTCAATTCGCAAAGAATAGACTTCAAAACAGGGCATTCTATCCTGGACTTGGATTATTGGGACGATAGCACCGGCTTGGTAAAAGACAATTACCGAGGACCAAAAGGTGAGACCACTCTATCCATCAATAACAGTCTCCGGAATCTCCGCGATCAGATGGACACGGCATTCAAATACTATGAAGCCATGGACATCATTCCCACGCTGTCGCAAATCGAGAAGAAATACGAAGAGAGGTTGAATGGAGTTATCCCCAAGCGCCCGGAGCCCGAAAAGAAGAAGCGGGAGCAGAAGCCCAAGGAGCCGGACATGTTCGTTGTATTCGACGAATTCACCCAAAAGTGCGGTGAAAAGAATGCCTGGACCATCGCCACGTTCGAGAAGATGTCAGCGCTCAAAGCCGATTTACAGAACTTCGGTCCAAAAGTTAAACTCTCCGAACTGAACGAGGATGCCCTCACAAGATTTGTCGGCTATCTCCGAGATGAAAAGAAGGTTTTCCCAGCGAAAAAGAGGGAAAAAGATGAGGAAGAAAAGGCCGTACAAGTTGGCCTTAACAACACTACCATCAAGAAGAAAATAGAGTATCTCACCTGGTTCCTCCGTTGGGCCCGCGACGTGGGGTATCCTGTAAATCCCGCTTTCAAGGCCTTCAAACCCACTCTCAAGCAAACGCAGAACAAAGTCATTTACCTTACAAAAGAGGAACTGGCCCAAATCAGGGATCTGGACCTTAGTGCTGCTCCTCGCCTGGAGCCCATCCGAGACATCTTCCTCTTCTGCTGCCTTACCAGCCTTCGCCACTCCGATGCCGACAACCTCCGCAAAACCGATGTTAAGGGCGACCACATTGAGGTAACTACAATCAAAACAGGTGACAGCGTGTCCATTAAACTGAACAAAACCGCCCAGGCCATCCTCGAGAAGTATAAGGATATCCCCCTCACTGGCAACCGGGCCCTTCCCAGCTACACCAACCAGGCCATGAACCGTAGCATCAAAGACCTCTGCCAACTTGCCGGCATCAACGAACTAATTCGCATTACCACTTATAAAGGTAACGTCCGCAAGGATGAGGTCCATCCCAAATGGGAGCTAGTAGGAACCCATACAGGAAGACGTACTTTTATTGTGCATGCGCTCTCTATGGGAATCTCCCCAAGCGTTGTTATGAAATGGACCGGGCATAGTGATTATAAAGCCATGAAGCCTTACATTGATATCGTAGACTCCGCCAAGGATGAGGCCA
The DNA here is from genome assembly GCA_016285215.1 of Bacteroidales bacterium. The sequence goes on from JAEEQI010000001.1 coordinate 58,438, forward strand.
TGGCCAAGTTCGATAATTTGTTATAGTACCGAGGCCAACAAAGCTCTTGTTGACCTCCATGTCGATGGTATCATCTCCTACCTTGAATCTATATAATAACCCCATTCCTCCGCAAATCTTACCGCCATTTTACCACAAATGTTACCGCCAAATTGCCACAAATCTTACCGTCAATTTTTGCTGTAATATTTGGTAGAGTGCCGCAAAATGCCTAAATTGCGCCAGAATTAAACAGCGCAATTATGGACTACTTAAAGAGAGTCATTGATGACCAGTTGCAAGACTACCTGGACGCCTTCGGAGCCGTCAACATAGAAGGCCCCAAATGGTGTGGCAAAACCACTACGGCAAAGCAGAAGGCAGCCAGCATCATAGAATTGCAGGATACAGACAAACGGGACGAATACCTGGCCACCGCCCTCACCAAAGCGTCTCTCCTTCTGGAAGGCGAAACGCCCCGTCTGATTGACGAATGGCAGGACGCACCCACCATCTGGGATGCCGTCCGCGTAGCCTGCGACCGCCGGCAGAAACCCTCGCAGTTCATCCTTACCGGATCAGCTGCGGCCGATACGGACGAGACTGCCCACACTGGCACCGGCCGGATTGCAGACATCACGATGTATCCTATGAGCCTGTACGAATCCAGCGAGTCCACCGGAGATATCTCACTGGAGGCTCTTTTTGATAATCCCAAGATGGACCTGGGCGCCCGCTCGAAGATGAGCGTAGAAGACCTTATCTTCGCAGCTTGCCGTGGCGGCTGGCCTGCAGCTCTGCAACCCAAAACCGAGCGCGGTAAACTCCTCGTAGCCAAGAATTACGTCAAGACCGTCTGCGACAAAGACATCTCCAAGGCCGCCAAGGAAAAACTCGACCCCAAGATTGCCCGGGCCATCCTTCGCTCCTATGCCCGCAACGTTTCAACCATGGTGGACAAATCCACCATCCTTGCCGATGTCACCGCCAACAACGATACCCTCTCCCGCAGCACCTTCGACAAATACGTAGCTGCGTTGGAGAAACTCTTCGTCATCCAGGACATCGGTGCCTGGAATCCTTCCATCCGTTCCAAGACCGCCATCCGCAGCGGTGAGAAGCGCAGTTTCTGCGACCCCTCCGTTGCCGTGGCCTCCCTGGGCCTCGGCCCGGGCCAGCTACTCACCCAGCTCAAGACATTCGGATTCATCTTCGAATGTATGTGCGTGAGGGACCTCAAGGTCTATTCCGCCCCACTCGACGGCGAGATCTCCCACTACCGTGACCGCTACGGCCTGGAGGCCGACATTGTCCTACATTTGGAAGACGGCCGTTATGCCCTCATCGAATGCAAACTGGGCAGCGCCGAGATAGATGATGGCGCGGGGCACCTCAAAGAACTGGTGGAACTTATCCGCAAACATAACCAGACAGAAAAGCAAGTTCCCCTACGTGAGCCTGATCTCCTGATAGTCATCACCGGTGGCGAGTACGCCTATACCCGTCCCGACGGCGTCCACGTCATTCCCTTGGCTTGCCTGAAGGGTTAATCGCTGCCAGCCTCCATTAACAACCGCCGCCCTCCCATGTGGGGAGGGTTGCTCCGAACACCTTGGATCGTAACTTCCGTTCAAAAGAGCCAAATAAGAAGTGGACTACTGATGTAACTCAGGTTATGATAAAAGATGAACGAATGTATCTTTCTCCAATCCTTGATATGTTCAATGGAGAAATCATAACTTATACAATGACATCAAGGCCGGATCTAAAAATGGTTATTGATATGGTCAATAACGCCATGAAAAAGATCCCTAACCATGACGGCTTAATCCTTCACTGCCTATCGTTTTTCTCCATCACGCACAGGCGCTCTTCTAACTCTATTCAGATACAACATTACCCCCGGTGTCTACTGTGACATCGGGGGCTTTTTCATATGATGATAGACCTTTCCGACTGGCCTTAATTCCCTGTCGGCCTAGGTTTGATGGTTGTCTTCACCTTTAAGTCATAGAGTTTTGCAATCTTGAATATATAGCTAATAGCAATATCATCTACGTGGAACCATCGGTTCACGCCATTGTAGCTTATGCCCAACTGCTCGGCCAACTTCTTGCGCTCTATACCATACAGCCCCATGGCAATCCGGAGGAAAGCTAGCCTTTTCAGCCCGCCTTGCCCAACAAGAGGCTCAATATCCACGATGACATTGCTGGTGGAAGCACGATCCTTCTCCAGTGAGAATGAAAGCGTGTAACCTAGCAGGCTTGCTATTTCCAGGGCAGTCGTGAGACGCATGTCGTCACGCTTGAAGTAAGTAAAGAGGTTCTGGGTAGAGCACCCCATCATGCCCGCCAGCCTGGCCTTGCTCACACCGCTGGCCTCCAGGAGAGAGTGAAGGAATTGCAAATTGTTGTTATTCACCTGCAAGAATATTTAAAATGCCTTGTGTTTTTCGATAAATTATACTTACCTTTACAACACTATTATTTGACTATAATGAAACAATTATTTTATTACTACAAAAATAAAAAACAAAACAAACAATAACAAACAAAAAACGAATAAATCGAAAAAAAACAGTAAAAACCTTGCTTATGAGTACTAGTAACAACACTCCCACCTCTCCAGATGAAGTCAGAGACCTGATGAGAAAACCTGTCTGGCAGATGTCAGGCGAAGAGCTCTGTATCCTGGCCAAGTTTGCCACCAGCACAACCACTCCTTCTTTCACCAGCAAACCCGACAAAACGAGGGTGATTGGAATTAAAGAGTTAGCCGCCTACCTGGGCTGCTGCGAAAGCACCATCTATGCCATCAAGAAGGCCGGGATTCTAGATTCGGCCATCGTCTCACAGATCGGCAAGCGTATTGTCTTCGATGCAGAGCGTGCCCGGGAACTGGCCGATGACTACCAAAAGGCACAGAGAGAGCAGCGCGAAACCCAATAACTCTCCCGGCAATGACCAGCACAGAATGTGAATTCTATCGGGTCAACCGGAAGATGATTACGGTACTGGGACTGCGGGGAGATACCCTGGCGGTCTACGCCTTGATTGCTTCTTTCTCCAAAGGAGCCCGGGGCGGGTTCTATG
>JAEEQI010000198.1 GCA_016285215.1 Bacteroidales bacterium
AGTGTTTGCCATTATTTTACTTTTTTATATTTGGTAGTGGGTAGGAGAATCGAACTCCTATTGCGGGAATGAAAATCCCGAGTACTAACCGTTATACGAACCCACCAAACTTGGGACTGCAAAGGTAAGAAAATTTTCTTACCAAGCAAAATTATTTTTCATCTTTTTCGTCCGTTTCCCACTCGAAAGAATAGAGCAATGCTTCCACCTGGCGGAGGTACTGCCTCTTATCGTATCTGGGGGCAAATACAAAGGCTTCCAGCACTATGATGTCCTTGCCGTCGGGGCTGTAGAAAGAGTGGGATACGAAGGGACCTCCCATAAAGTCTCCGTGTACTTCCCAGAAGCCGCGGGTCTCCATAAAGTTACGGCCCTTGAAGCGCAGGGAACGGGTGGTGGGCTCCTGGGCCGTGGAGGTGGTCATATAAGAGCCTTCGAACATACCGGGCACGTTGTCGCGCATCACGGTGTTGCGGGTGTTGATGATATTCTCCACGGAGAAGACTTGACCATCCGCGGGAACGGGATAGCGATACACCATCACATACTGCTGGACGTACTGCTTCTCATCTGCGATCCAGACAAAATCGTCCGTGAACTTGCGGCAGCGGTAGCCGCTGGGGAAATGAATGAAGCCGTTAGCCACCTTGAGGACTGGCTCGCGGAGGGCACTCTCCTCATAGAGCTTGGCATTGCTGATAATGCGGTCACGCTCGCTCTGCTCAAAGAACTCGGAGATGATGGGGGCCGATTCCTGGAAGAAAGCCAGGGCCTGCTCTGCATCGGCCGCATTGATCTGAACGCAGGCCTGGGGCTGGGCCCACAGGTTGTTCTTGTACTGCACGCCGCTCATCTGGTTCTGCGGATTGATGTTGATCATAAGCAGATTCCGGTGCATCTTGAACATACTGTTAAAGCTGCCCGGAGGAACGTTGGAGAGGCTGAAAAGGGGCTCTCTCTGGGCCAGGTAAGGAGTATCCTGGGCCAGTTCCTCGCGGATAGCCACACCCAGATTGCCCTCCCACTGCTCACGATCAATGATAACCAACACCTCGCCGGCTTTGCCGCTCACGTTGGGGAGAAGGTTCTTCTTGTTGCCCTGCTTGCAACCCAGCAGGGACAGGACACAGGCCACAAGGACCATTAGACGGCTGACGTATTTCATAATCAACGAATTAATCTAGCGATATCATTTCCAAATGCCAGGAACATCAGCAGCAATAACAATGCCATTCCAATCAGCTGGGCCACCATCAGGAAACGGTCGCTGGGCTTTTTGCCCGTAATCATCTCGTACAGGCAGAAAACGATGTGTCCGCCGTCCAGGGCCGGGATGGGCAGGAGGTTCATCACGCCCAGCATAATGGACAGCAGCGCCAGGATATAGAGGAACTGATGCCAGTTCCAGCTGGAAGGAAAGACCTGGCCGATGGCAACGAAACTGCCCACCGACTTATAGGCACCGGTGGAAGGCGTGGCCACCAGACGGAGATCCCTCAGATAGCCCGTGACCGTATCCCAGGCCAGGGCGCAGCCGGCGGGGATGCAGGAAGCCACGTTATAGGACCTATGCTCTATAGCAATGTTGCGGGGATAGACTCCCAGCATACCCAGGGAGTCCACCTGCACGGTCAAAGAAAGGCTGTCGGCACCTCGGACCACCGTCACGGGAAGCTGCTCACCGGGATGGGCCCGAAGCACCTTCTGGGCGTCCTGCAGATAAGGGGCCGAAACCCCGGCCACCGCCACAATATGGTCTCCCCTGGCGAGGCCGGAGCCCACGTTGGGAGACGTGTACATCACGCTGTCAATCACAAAAGGCAGCGCTATATCAAACATACCGGGCGTATTGACCACGGCACCCATCAGGGACTGGTCCATATAGAGCGTGAGGGTGTCGGTGCCACGAAGCACCTGCACCTGCTGCACCTGCCGGCGGGCCAGATCGGCCTGTAAATTCAAGAAATCTTCGGGGACGTAGTTGTCCATCCGGAGAATGCGGTCTCCCGTGCGGAAGCCCAGTTCCTCTCCCAGCTCGTTCACGTAGACGGGGCTGTTGTTGGGGATGAAATTGTCTCCCCAGATGCCCAGGATGGCGCAGAACAGCACAATGGCCAGGATAAAGTTGTTGAGCACACCGCCGGACATAACCAGCAGCCGCTGCCAGGCCGGCTTGGAACGGAACTCCCAGGGCTGGGGGTCTTTCTTGAGCTGCTCGGTGTCCATTGACTCGTCTACCATACCGGCAATCTTGCAATAGCCGCCCAGGGGCAGCCAGCCAATGCCGTATTCCGTATCGCCTATCTTCTTGGAAAAGAGCTTGACGCCGCCTGCATCGAAGAACAGGAAAAACTTGTCTACACGGATATGAAACAGGCGCGCCCAAAAGAAGTGCCCCGCCTCGTGGATGAGGATGAGCACCGACAGAGCCAGGATTACCTGGAGGGTTTTCATTAATACAATCATAGGGCCGAAATTCTCTTCTGCGCCAGTTCAAAGGCCGATTCGTGCGTGGCAAAGATGTCTTCCAGGGAAGGCTGCGCCACAAAAGCCGTGCGGGCCATAGCCTCCGAAATGACTTCGGGAATATCGTAGAAACGGATTTGATCTTTGAGGTAAGCCGCCACCGCCGCCTCGTTGGCTGCGTTCATAGCGCAAGGGATGTTGCCGCCCCGGGCAATGGCATCGAAAGCCAGCTGCAGGCAAGGGAACTTGACGCGGTCCGGCTCAAAGAACGTGAGGGCGGCCAGCATACCAAAGTCCAGGCGCTTTCCCTCCAGCGGAAGGCGGGTGGGATAAGCCATAGCCAGGGCAATGGGAAGGCGCATATCGGGGCAGCCCAGCTGGGCCATCACCGCGCCGTCCTTGAACTCCACCATAGAGTGAATCACGGACTCGGGGTGCACCACCACGTGGATACGCTCTGCCTCCACGTTAAAGAGCCACTTGGCCTCAATGACCTCGAAGCCCTTGTTCATCATAGTGGCCGAATCGATGGTAATCTTGGCCCCCATATCCCAGTTGGGATGCTTGAGGGCCTGGGCCTTGGTGGCCTGGGCTATCTGGTCCTTCTCCCAGGTGCGGAAAGGACCGCCGGAAGCCGTCAGGTGGATCTTCTCCACCGGATTGCCGTGGGCGCCCAGCAGGCACTGGAAGATGGCCGAATGTTCGGAATCTACGGGATAGATGGGAGCGTTGCAACGGGCGGCCTCCCCCATTACCAGGGAGCCGGCAGCCACCAGGGTCTCCTTGTTGGCCAGGGCGATGGTCTTGCCGGCACGGACGGCAGCCAGCGTGGGCTTGAGCCCGCTGAAGCCAACCATAGCGGCCACCACCACCTT
>JAEEQI010000032.1 GCA_016285215.1 Bacteroidales bacterium
AGGCAATGGCCATACACATCTTGGCTTCGGCCTTCTTCTGAGCCAGGAGGGCAGGGTCGGCATTGGGGATGCGGTCTGCGTTCTCCAGGAACAGCCAGGCATAACGGATAACGGTATAGTCTTTTTCACTACCAAAGCGATAGGTTTCACCGCCGGCATAGGAACCGGTGAGAGTGGCGCTCAGACCTCCGGAATAATAGAGGTTGTTGGGGCCGTCGCTGTCGGAGTGCTTGTTGGAGATGAAGTGGTCCGTAATGGACTCGAGGAAGTCACCGCCCATCTTGGAGTCGAAGGAGGATACCAGTCCGTAAGGGAGGTAGTAGTAGGCCGTGGCCAGCACCTTGTCGGCGTCCTTTACGGTAGCGAACAGGGTGTCGATGGTGGCACCGGAGGTTTCCGGGGCTTTGGACAGGCCGGCGTCACCCAGCTTGAGACTCTCGCAAGCGACCAGTCCTGCACCCAGCAGGGCAATTGTCAAAATCTGATATAATTTTTTCATGGTACGCTCGGTTTAGAAAGTGATGTTGATGGCCATATTGTAGGTCTTCACCAGAGGATACTGGCCGTCGGAGTCGCTGGACGTTGCTTCCGGATCCTGCAGCTTCATCTTGGAGAAGGTGAGGAGGTTGTAACCGGTGAACATAATGCCCAGGGAGCTGATGCCCAGTTTCTTAAGGACGCCGCCCTTGCTAAAGGTATAGCCAAAGCTGGCGCTCTTCAGACGCAGATAGCTGGCATCCACGGTCCAGAGGGTGGAGTTCATAGAGTTCCAAGGGTAGTTGGTCTTGGTGAAACGCGGCAGGGTACCGTTTTCACGGCCGGGGGCCCAAGGGTTGGCGTCGTCAATCCAGCAGTTCTCTGCGAAGTAGTTCAGGAGGCCGCGGTGACCGGAGTTGGTGAACGGGATACGGTAGTCGTCGTTCCATACACGGCTCACGTTGGTGGCAGCCACCCAGTTGAGGGCCAGGTTGAAGCCCTTGTAACCGAACTTCCAGTTGGAACCGAACACGTATTCCGGGCGGTTGGGATAACCGTCCATCATCATATCGTTACCGTCAATCTTCATATCACCGTTGAGGTCCTTGTACATAGCATCACCGGGATATACGGTGGTGCCAGGCTGCGGCAGATCCGGATTCAGGCGCTGGACGCCGTTGGCGTCTACGTAGAAATCGCTCTTCTGGTAGAGGCGCTCGAACTGGTACAGGGAGTAACGGCCGGTAGAACCGCCGGTCTGACGCTGGTACTCATATTCGGGTTCCACCTCGTCCATATAGATGATCTTGTTGCGGGCAAACGTAACGTTGGCGCTGATGTCATAGGTGAAGTTGCCAATGTGATCCTTCCAGCCCAGTTCTACCTCGTAACCGTGGTTGTCCACGATACCCAGGTTCATATTGGGGGCGGTGAAGGCAATGATGCCCGGCAGGGAATTCGGAGAAATCAGGATGCCTGTACGATGCTCCCAGAAGAGGTCTCCGGAGAAGTGCAGGCGGTAGTTGAACAGGTCGAAGTCCATACCCACGTTGGTCTTGAGGGCGGTTTCCCAGGTCACGGATTCGTTACCGGGGGTACCCATCTCGTAACGCGGCACACCGTCGCTCTTGTTCACGCCAAAGTAGTAGGCACCGGCATCGTTCCACACGCCTTCCATATACATAAAGCGGGCACTGGAGCCTTTGTCGCTACCTACCTTACCAACGGAGGCGCGGAGCTTGAGGAAGTCAATCCACGGCACTTTCTTCATAAACTTCTCCTGGCTCACCACGTAACCCAGGGACAGGGACGGGAAGAAACCGTAACGGGTCTTGCCGGGGGCGAAGTTTTCGGAACCGTTGTAACCGGCGCTGATATCCACCAGGTACTTGTCCTTGTAGCCGTAAGTGGCACGGCCTACCCAACCCACGTAACCGCGGGGCAGCCAGGAGTACTTGCTGGGATAGTAATCGCGGGACTGGTTGTACAGCAACAGGGCGCTCACGGCGTGCTTGCCTCCAAACTTGCGGCTGTAGTCAATTCGGCCTTCCAGGTACCAGCTCTTGTCGTCGCTGGTGCTCTCGGAGTAGCTCAGGGTAGGGGCCGAATAAGTGACGTCGTAGACATAGGTCTTATCGAAGTCAGGGTCGGACATGTTGCCGCCGGTTTCGGCCCAGGTCTTATATTCAATTCTCTGGGAATAACCGCCGTTGTTACCCTCACGCTTCTTGGTGAGCGACATGGAGGTGTCGTAACTGCCCTTGATGGCCACGCTCAGGCCCTGGGTGATGAAGTCCAGGCGCTGGGTGATGGTCATATCCATACCCAGGGTGGTCTTGTACTTGTTCTGGTAACCTCTCCAGTAGTAGTACTCCCAACCGTTCCACTTGGTAAGACCGGAAGGCAGGGCGTTGGTGGACACCGTGGTCTTGGGAATGTCGTTCACGGCACCCGGGCTGCCGGTAGGATGGGACCACAGCATAGAACGCATCCAGATGTTGTCGGCATCGGAGATAGGTTCGCGGGTATCACCAATCACACCGCTGATGTTGAACTTCATATCCGTGGTTTCGGTGAGCTTGAAGTCCAGGTTGGCGCGGTAGTTATACCGGTTGTAGGAGAAGTTGTTGTTGTACGGAAGACCGGGCATCTGCTTCAACAGACCGTTCTGGTACATATAACCCATAGATACGAAGTAACGCACCTTGTCGGAACCGCCGGAGATGTTCACGTTGTTCTTGGTCTGCATAAAGGCCTTGCGGAACATCAGCTCGGTCCACTGGGTGTTGGGGAACATAATAGGATCGCTGCCGGTACGATAGGCCTCGATGGCCTCGGGCTTAAAGTACAGGTTGGCGTCTTCACGTCCGTCGTTCCACTGGTACACGTTGTAGTAACGGGCAAAATCGTAGCTGCTGGCCTGACGGATGTAGGACATAGGCACCTGGATACCGGTGATGGAGCTCACGGTGATCTTGGGTTTGCCGGCGTCGCCTCGCTTGGTGGTCACGATGATAACACCGTTAGCACCGCGCACACCGAACACGGCGGTGGAGGCGGCATCCTTCAGGATGGACAGGCTCTCGATTTCGTTGGGGTCTACCGTGTTGAGGGGACGTTCCACACCATCCACCAGGATGAGCGGCGTGGAATTGGAGTCGCTCAGGGAAGAGGCACCGCGGATGTAAATCTTGGCATAGTCTTCACCGGGCTGACCGGATTCCTGCACAGTAGCCACACCGGGCATCTGACCGGCCAGAACGTTGGTCACGTCGGCCACGGGTGCCTTTACGAGGGCTTTGTTGTCAATGGTGGCTAGAGCGCCCGTAACGGTGGCCTTGGTCTGGGTACCGTAAGCCACCACCACCGTGGCCTCAATGGACTGGGTATCGTCCCTGAGCACAATGGTAAAGTGCTGCTGCTTGCCCACTTTCACCTCTTCGGTGACGTAACCAAGCGCAGAAACCTCGAGCACAGCAGTCTCGCCGGGGACGACAAGGGTAAAGTTACCGTCCGCATCGGCAGCCACACCGGTGGTGGTACCCTTCAGGGTAACGCCCGCACCGATAACCGGCAAACCGTCTGCATCCACCACAGTACCTGTAATGGTAATGCCCTTCTGGGCCTGGGCATTTGTGCACCAGAGTCCCAGGGTGAGACACAGGACAGAAGCCAGTCTGAGTAAATGGACTACTTTCTGTTTCATTGGTTAGTTAGATTAGTTAATTAGTTCTACTTATATTTCTCTATAGTGTCTTAAGTGATTTCCACTCGTCGGAGCCCGCCTTCCGCGTAAGGACTTCCCCTTTGTTTCTGGCGGTAATCCAGCCTCCCGTCACATTGCTCAGGAACACCAGGCGGAAGTGGTGGATGCCCTCTTCCAGGACCAGGGTGCCGTCGTGACGGTAGTTTTTCTTCACTTCCCCGCGGTTGTCCACTACCAGTCGGCCGTCTATCCAGAGTTCGTCGTACAGGGTACTGAAGTACCACGTGTCCGTAGACGAGACTTTGAAATAGCCTTCGGCCTCGGCGGCAAAGAACTGCGGTTTCTGCATATTGTAGTCTTGGGGGTAAATCTTGGGTATCTCCCGCAGGCTCTTGACCTGGTTGGGCGTCCAGACGGCGTCCTGGGAGATATCATAGGGGATGCGGAAAGCACCCACTGTGCTGCGGCAGCGGATGCCCTCCGGATTCTCCGGGTGCAGCGCCGGGATGGGCTGCATCTTTTCCAGTACGATGTCACGTACCAGACTCAGTTTTCCATAGTTAGTAAGGGAAGCAATGCGCAGCATTCCACTTTCTTTCACGGTAATGGGGCCTTCATAACGGGCCGAAGAAGCCGTGGGCTCGCTGCCGTCCAGCGTATAGACCATGGTCATGGGACGGGAGGTAGTGAACTCCAGAACGGCCTTGTCTTCAAAGGCAATCTGGCTGCAGGATCCGCCCGGCTGCTCCGGAAGCGGCATATGATAGGCCACGCCCTGGGTGTCCAGCCAGGCGCAGGCGGCGTCCAGGCGGGCACAGAAATCCGGGAAATTCTTCTTCTCCAGAGGCGTCCACGCCGTTTCGGCCACGGCGAACATCTTGGGGAAGGTGAGGTAATCCCGCATATAATCGCTGTAGATGTACTCGCTCCAGAGATTGCCCTGTACACCCAGAATGTGCTTGGCCTCCTCCGCCGTAAGCTCGGCTGGAACGGGATTGTAGTCGTAGGGCACCTGGAGGATGGAGTGGTGGGCGTAGCATTCAGGTTCGGCCTTGGGGTCTCCCTGATAGTGATTCAGGTACAGACCGCCGGTGCCGGGAGTCATAATCACATCGTGTCCTTCGCGGGCTGCCTGGATGCCGCCTTTCTCCCCGCGCCAGCTCATAACGGTGGCGTTGGGGCTCAGGCCGCCTTCCAGAATCTCGTCCCAGCCCACGAGGCGCTTGCCGTACTTATGGAGAATCTGCTCCATCCGCTTCACGGCGTAGCTCTGCAGCTTCTCTTCGGCGGTGAACTCATCATCGGCCACGAGTCCCAGGGCCTTGATGCGGGCCTGGCAGGCGGGGCAGGTTTGCCAGCGGATCTTCTTGCACTCGTCTCCCCCAATGTGGAAGAACTCGGAGGGGAAGAGGGCCGAAACCTCGGCCACCACGTCTTCCAGCAGCTGGAAGGTGAACTCGCTGCCGGGGCAGAGGACCACATCCGGGGAACCCCAGGTGTAGAAATTGCCTATGGGCTGCTTCTCGCAGGAGAGTTCAGGATAAGCGCGGATGGCGGCCATACTGTGACCGGGCATCTCAATCTCCGGAACCACGGTAACAAAACGTTCGGCGGCGTAGGCCACCACTTCCCGGATCTGATCCTGGGTGTAGTAACCTTGCGTCACCGAACCGTCGAACTCCGTTCGTTTAGCTCCTATCTCGGTGAGGGGGGGGTGCTTCTTTATTTCGATGCGCCATCCCTGGTCATCGGTGAGGTGCCAGTGCATCCGGTTGATCTTGTACCGCGAAAGGATATCGATGTACTGCTTGATCTTCTCCACAGAGAGGAAGTGGCGGGAGGCATCCACCATATAGCCTCGCCAGCTGAAACGAGGGTAGTCCTTGATCTTGACACAGGGGATTTCTCCGTTCTGCTCCAGCTGGGAGAGGGTCTGGCGGGCATAGAAGAGGCCGGCCTCGGTGGAAGCCACGGCCTTCACGCGCGTGCGCGTTACCTCTAAAGTATAGCCCTCTTCCGGGAGACCGCATTTGGGGTCCAGTTTGAACTCCATCTTGCTGCGGTTTTTCTCCGTGACTATAAACGAACCATCCTGCACCTGCATTTCGGCAGGGGCAGGAATAATCTGCGGAACAAGCGCCAACAGTATGGCCAGCAGTTTGATCATTTCATTAACTTTCTTACAATCTGACCTACCTCGGCATTATCGTGAATGCCGGCAAAGTTCTCGGCTCCGGGGCCGAAGGCAAACACCGGCACCATAATGCCGTCGTGTCCCTTGGTGGAGAAATGAACCTTAACCGTTCTTTCTTCCAGGTTGCCCTTGAGGAGGGTGAGGCCGCCGGTACAGTGGTCGGCCGTTACTACCACCAGGGTTTCGCCGTCCTTGGCGGCCCACTCCAGTACGTAACCTATCACCTTATCAAAGTCAAAGAGTTCCTCTACCATCTGACCCACCTTGTTGCGATGGGCGTAGTCGTCAATCTGGGAACCCTCAATCATAAGGAAGAAGCCTTTCTTGTTGTCCAGCATCTCGATGGCCTTCTTGGTGGTTTCCAGCAAAACGGGACCACGGTCCAGCGAGGGGGACATATCGTATTCTTCAAACAGGCCCAGGAACTTGTCTCCCTTGACATCGGCCACATTTTCCAGCTTGTCCACAAAGGTGTAGCCCTTGGCCTTCATCTCGTCAATGAGGTTGCGGCCGTCGGAACGCTGGTTCCAGAAATGGGTGCCGCCGCCGGAGATGAAGTCCACATTGGCGGTCACAAACTGGGCGGCCAGGCCTTCCTCGTCTTTACGGGACGGGCCGTGGACGCAGAAGTCTGCGGGAGTGGCATCGTTGATGCGGCAGGTCACGGTTACGCCCGTCTTCATACCCTTGCGCTTGGCATACTGCAGATTGGACTCCACGGGATTGGCGTCCTTGTCAATGCCAATGTAGCCGTACTTGGTCTTCTGACCAATGGCCAGGGCGGTACCGCCGGCACAGGAGTCAGTAATAAGCTGGTCCGTAGCATAGGTGCGGGAGGCACCCAGAACGGGCATCTGCTCCGTCATATTAAGCTTTCCACCGTTGGCCACCCAGCCCACGTTAACCTGCTCAAAGCCCATTCCGTCGCCAATCATGAAAATGACATTCTTGATTTTTTTGCCGCGAGGCTGCTGCACCTCAACGATCTCATAAGGGACCTCCACGGTGTATTGGTCATCCTTACTAAAGCTGTACGTGGCGTACTTGGAACGGTTACGGTCCAGGGAATCGGGGGTCTGGGCGGCTGCAATAACGGTGAACCCAACCAAACTTATTATTGAAACAACAAACCTGTTCATAGCAAATAATTATTCTACATTAGCATTCCAACCTTCAATCTCAATGCTGGCTTCCTTGCAGCCCTCCGGGAGCGTGCACTCGATGATGCGGGTCTCTCCGGGAAGGAGGGTGAAGAAGTTGTCGGTCCAGAAGGTTCCGGGGATGAGTTCACCCTTGGCATTCTTGGCCTTGAGGATATTCTGGTAAGCCAGGGCCTCTCCGCGGTTGACCAGGGTAATGTTATAACCCTTGTCGGTCTTCTCGATGGTCTTGCCCACCTGGGTCTTGGGAAGATCGCAGACATAGCCTACGTTGGCGTATTCCAGGATGGGGAGACCCCACCAGTCGGCCTTCTTCCAGTCGTATACGTTGTTGTTGGCGGAAATGGTGTAGATGTTGTTGCCAAAGGCCTTCCGGTCCGGAGTGATGAGCTCCAGTACCACATAGCAGGGACCAGTAATGTTTTCAAAGACCTTCTGCGGCTCGCGGGCCTTGCTCTCCACCTGCTTGGTTTCCTTGCGGAGAACCGTCTTTCCGTCAATGTCATATACCCAGAGGTTGGCGGTCAGAATGCCGGTCTTGTCAATGACGTCGTTCACCAGGTACGCGCACGCGTCTCCATAATTATAGACCAGCTGCAGCGGACGGAGGGCCTTCTTGACGCCGTAGTAACCGGCGGTAGGAATGCCGTACCAGTCATAGAGCTGCCAGTAGATGCTGGGCCAGGCGCTGTTGAGCATCCACTGAACGATACCCGTAGCGTTGGGAACATTGCAGCGGAAAGCCTCAAACATAGCACGCTCGGTGTTGTAATCCATAGCGTGGGCACGCTTCACGTAATCTTCCAACGTTTCGGCCTTTCTGCCGTACAGTCCCTCCTGGGCCTTCATCTGGAAGGCGGGGGTATTCATATGGGAAGAGGAAGAGGTGCAGTGGTAAGCCCAGTTCTTGCCCATAGGCCAGAGCTGCTCCTCACCAATCATACGACGGAGGCTCTCCACCTGAGGCAGGTTGAGGCCGGGGCCGGTTTCCGTGTTGAAACCAAAGGCGCCGCCGCACTCGGTATCAATGTACCAGTAGTCGGGTCCTACGAACTCGTAGGGGCCTTCCATCTTCATTCCGGAAGGACCGGCCAGGCTGGTGAGACCCTTGGCAGAGCAGATATAGGGCCGATATTCGAGTTTTTCATAGAGGGCCAGGTATTCCTTCTCCAGGCGCTCGTTGGGAATGCGGTCACTGCCGGTGAGCCAGCCAATCAGGGACGGGTGGTTGCGCAGGCGGATAATTTGATCGCGGAAATAACGGACGGCCAGGGCCTCGGAACGAGGGTCGTTGATGCAGCCGTAGCCGCGGGTCTCGGGCAGGCCGCAGTAGTCCATCCACTCCCACTGGCAGCTCCAACCCACCAGGGCCAGGATGCCCATACGGTCGCAGAGGTCGTAGATTTCGTCGTCTTTGCCCCAGATGTTCTCAAAGCGGATGCAGTTGAGACCCATATCGCACACCAGGTCCATCTGGGCCTTGAGGCTTTCGGGGGTGTCCTGGAGGAAGATATCGTCGGTCCAGCCGCCGGCTTTGATGAGGACTTTCTTTCCGTTGAGGATGAACTGGCGGTGGCCCTTTTCGTCTACGATACCCTCAATCTTGCGGATACCAAAGTCCACGCCTTTTTGATGGCTCACCTTGCCGCCGTTCTCAAAGGCAACGTCCAGGTGATACATTTCCGGGGAACCCATTTCGCGGGTCCACCAGATACGGGGGTTGTTCACCGTTTCCGTGATCTTTACCACGCGGGAGCCCTTGCCGGGGAGCTTGACCTCGGTCTGGAAGGAGCCACTGTCGTAGACACCCTTCACAGCACCCTCTACAGGGTCTGCACTGCGGTTGACCAGCGTGACGGCTACCTCAATCTGTGCGCGCGTAAGGTCTGCGGGGTCCACGATGGGTTTCACAAACACATCCTGCACCTGCACGTCCGGCGTGGAGATGAGGCTCACGGGCCTTACGATGCCCATACTCTCGTCCAGGGGACGGGGGTTCCAGTCTGCAAAGCCGTGGTTGAGGTCACCGCTCTGGGCGCGGCGCAGCGTTACCTTGAGGGTATTGTTGCGTTTGGCCAGCGAGGTGATGTCAAACTCGCGGTTGCTGAAAGTGCCGAAGGTAGTATCGGCCGAAGCAATCTTGACGCCGTTGAGTTCGACGTCTGCGTAAAAGTTCAGGCCCTCGAAACGAAGCACGTGGTGCATTCCCTTGGCAGTCTTGAACTGCGTGGTAAACACCCAGGGCTTGTCAAACGGGGTTCTGTCCAACTGCTTGTAGTGGTCCAGGTCCAGGATATTCTCTCCCAGTGCGCCGGCCTCATTGAGGGCGCCAACCACAGTGCAGGGGACGTTAACTTCATACTTCCGGGTAGACCCTTCCTGCTGGAGAGTCCACTGCTTGAGGCCTTCATCCTGGCTGCTGCAGCCGGACGAACAAAAGATAAAAGGAAGTAGCATCAGACGAAAAAGGATGCCGGTTCCAATGGGGTAGGATCCGAGTGTCATTAATATCAATGGTTTATACCATTGCAAAAATAACTCGGGATTACCCCTTTAGATACGAAATTTGCGTAATAATTACCGCAATTTGCGCAAATGTGCGGCCCTGTACTCGGTGGGAGTACAATTCATAATGGCCTGAAAGCGACGCGTGAGGGTCTTGGCGTCGGGCTCATCCATCTGGGCCGCCAGGTTGGCGATGGACTCGTCGCTGGACAGAAGAAGGTCGGCAAAGTACTGGATACGCTTGCGCATAATGTACTGATAGACAGACACACCGGTGGCGCTGAGGAAGCGCTGTTCCAGTAGGCGGCGGGAGAGCGGGACAGACTTCAGGACATCGCCCACCTGGATCTTGTGCCGGATATTATTGTGGATGAATTCAAGGGCGGCGTGAACGGCCGTGTCGGTGGTGGCCACGGCATTGGAAGAGCGGCGCAGCACCAGCTTGGTGGGCTGCATCACCACGTCCTCTCCGGGATCGGTGGGGTCTTTCACCATCCGGGCAATCATCCGGGCCACCTGATACCCTCCCCTCTCCATATCCACGTCAATGGAACTGATGGCAGGCTGGGACAGGTTGCAGGACACCTCGTCATTGTCTACGCCAATGATGGCTACGTCGTAGGGAACGCGGATGCCGTAGTTGTTGCAGGTTTCAATGAGCAACGTGGCCTGGGTATCATCAGAGGCCATAATGCCCACGGGCTTGGGCAGGGAAACCAGCCATTTCCACACCCTGGGCTGGTCAAAATTCCAGAAGAAATTCTCTCCGCGGATACGGTCTCCGGAGTCAAAGGATTCGACCAGGCCGGACTCTTCCAGACGGTCCTGGAAACCGGTGCGGCGGCCGTCGCTCCAGATTACACCGCGGTAGCCGAAGAAGGCGAAATGGCGGAAGCCGCTCTCGAGGAAGGCGTCGGCCGCCATTCGGCCCATTTTTTCATAGTTGGCTGTCAGGTTGGGGATGTCCGGGAACAGGCGGATGTTGTCCACCGCTACGGCCACAATCCCGTTTTTGCGGAACTGAGCCACCGGATCCTGCGGGTCAAACTGACCCAGAACGGCATCGGCCCTCCATTCCTTGGCCCAGGAGAGGACGCCGGAAAAACCGTGCTCCCGCTTGTAGGACGGGGGCATACGGCGCACTACCCAAGGTTCTCCGCTGTCCTGCGAATACAGGTGAATGCCGCGGAGAACCCGGTAGGCGAACTGCTCGGTAAAGTCTCCTATGTAGAGGAGCCTCATCCTTTACTTTCTCTTGTTCTTGGGAACGATGTAGCGCACATAGCCCACCTGCACGCCCAGCATATCCATATCGCGGGAGATGTTGAAGCGGTTCATAGTGGCACCGCCGAAGGCGTCTTCAGCTTCTGCATCCTTGGTGGTCCAGTACTTCTCCTGACGGCCGCGCTGCCAGGCGGCACCTACGATGGGAATGCTGAGGGTAAGGACGCTGTTGTCCTTGAGCTTCACGGCCACGCCGCCAGCAATCTTAAGGCCGATGTCCAGGGAGCCCGTTAAACGGATCTTCTTGACCTCGCCATCCTTGGAGATGGGGTAAGACAAGGTGGCACCATAATTACCATAGAGGCGGCCTTCGGCAAATACGCCAAACATCTCGCTGCCAAACAGGGAGATGTAACGGCGGGCGGTAAAGGCAATACCGGCCTTGTGATGGTCCATATGACGGCGGGAAATGGTGACGTTCAGATTCTCTTCCGATGCGTCGGCACCCAGGATATCACGGAAGTCCAGCTGGAGGTTGGTATCCACGGCATAGCCGGAGTAGTTGAGGCGCACGCCCAGGGAGAAGTCATCGGCCACGAACCAGGCGAAGGAAGGGGCTACGCTCCAGGTCTGAAGCTTGCCCTCGCCGATATTGAGCAGGGACAGGATGGAGTAACCGTCTCCGGCATTGTCTCCGGTAATTCCAAAATGACGGTAAGAACCACCGATACCCCAAGCGGTACCGCTCTTGGCCATAAAAGGCGTTCTGGGCTTATCGGGATCGCGGAAGCGGCTCAGGGTCTTGTCAACGATGTTCTGGGAAAAGGCCGAAGCGCAAAACAGCATCATTGCGGCCACAAGAATAGTTTTTTTCATGGTTAAATGAACGAGTTAACTTTAATTGTGACTGCAAAGTTAGCAATTTTGACGGATATGATGCACGGATTTGGTTCCGGCCCAAATTCGCGCATAGGTTTTTTCGTTATTTTTGCATATATAATCTATATTTGTGTAAAAAACTAACCACGTGCTTAACAAGATTCTCATATTCACTTTCGGAATCCTTACCGTGATGGGTTGCAGCGGGTCCTTCAAGGCCCCGGCCATCATAGATTCCGCCCTTGCGGTAGGAAATGTCTCTCCTTTCCGGGCCCAGTTTAAAAAGGAGTATGGGATGACCCCCACAGAATATCGTCAGAATTTATAAAGCAACCAGAATATGAACACTAAAACGAAAGAAAACTACGTTGCCCCGGAAACCATTCCCGTCGAATTGGTTTCTGAGAGTTTTCTCTGTAACAGCGAAATCACCGCAATTGATAGCGACCGAATTGACTATGGCAACCCTGAGACACTTACTTGGTAATCTGCTGGTCTGTACCCTGCTGCTCTCCTGTGCCAAGGAGATGGATCTTTCCGTGCAGCCCGTTCAGGGTGTAAAGACGTATACCCTTACCGTGGAGGCGGGAAAGGGAGAGAGGCCCGATACCAAGGCGCTTAACATTGACGACAACAATTTGAAGGCCACCTGGACTACGGGCGATACTGTAAAGGTATATAAAGGAGTGGCATTTCTGGGAAATCTTTTTGCCCAGGCCGATGGCAAGGAAGCCACTCTTTCCGGCACCGTCGCCGGTGATATCCAAAAAGACGATGTCCTCACGCTCAAGTTCCTGAACCCGGATTATGCCCACCAGGACGGAACGCTTGACTATATCGCCGCCCACTGCGACTTTGCCGTGGCAAGTGTCACGGTTACGAATGTGGATGAAACCACTGTCACAACCACATCGGCCTCCTTTGTCAACCAGCAAGCCATCGTGAAGTTCACCCTCAACGTGAGCGCCAAGCCCCTCAGCATCACCCTGCCCGGCGAATGCATCGCGGTAACGCCCGAATCGCCCCAAAGCGTACTCTATGTGGCCATTCCCGCCCTTTCTTCCCAAGCTGTTTCCCTGATAGCAGCTGCCGATGAGAAGGTATACGTCAAAACCGTAGACAACGTCACGCTGGCAGCCGGCAGTTACTACGCCATTACCGCCAACCTGACGGAATCGACCAGCGATTTGCTGGTACACAACGAGGCCGAACTCCGTGCCGCGGTGCAAAAGAACAATGTAAGTATACTGTTCGCTGGCAACATCTCTACCACCAGTCTGCTCGAGATCAAGAATAGCAGGACGGTGACTATCAATATGGGCGGTTACAAGCTGGACCGCGGATGCACATCCCGTGGCAGCCAGGTCATCGTGGTGCGTACGGGCTCTAAGCTCAACCTCCGTGGCGGCACGGTAACCGGCGGCTGGGGCGGTAACGGCGGAGCCCTGGATATCGAAAACGGAACTACCGTGAACCTGACAGACGTCATCATCACCGGCAACACGGCCGATGACCGCGGCGGCGGCATCTGTATCAGAGAAGGCGGCACGCTCAACATGACGGGCGGCGCTATCACGGGCAATACCAGCTACGACCATACCAGCCCCAGCGGCGGTGGCGGCCTGTTCAACTTCGAAGGCGCCACGGCAACGCTCACGAACGTCACCATCACGGGCAACGATGTCAAAATGTGGGGCGGCGGCGGTATCTGCAACTACGGCACGTTGACGCTGGACGGTTGCACCATTACCGGCAATACCGCCATGTTTACCGGAGGCGGCATCTGGAGCGGCAACGAGAAGCACCTTCTGAAGATACGGGGTGCGAACATCATCACCGATAACACCGCCGGCGGTGTCCCCAGCAATCTCTTTATGTTGGAGCGCAGGTTGGTCACTCTCATCGGCAGCATCACCGGAAGCCACATCGGCATCACCCTGGATGTGGCTCCCAATCAGTTTACCGACGGGTATGTCACCTATCACGATGGCGAGGATCCTAATACTTTCTTTACCTGTGACCGGCCGGAAATCGAAGACCTTGTACTCATCCCGGATGAACAGTATGTTCTCTATGTCGGGGAGGTAAAGGTGGTTAAGAAGGATCTTACCGGAAAGGTTCCTTATGTCGAACACAGTTGGGACAGTGAAAATAAAAAAGTGCTCACTACCACCAAAGTGCTCACAGAGCTGATAGATTTCAAGGCTACGCCCACCAGCGAAACGCAGTACAAAAAATTGAAATCCTCGGATTCATATATGGATTTAGGAACGGAAAACAGTGACCTGCACGAGTTTTATGTGGTAGATGGCGAAGAGGTGAAAGGCACTACTCTCTATGTCGTCGGCCCCAATGTGCATATCATTCTCTGTGACAAAGCCTGGCTCCACCTTATGTTTTCCATCAGTGTGAATGAAGGCCACACGGTCTATATCCACTCCCAGTCCGCCGGTTCGGACATGGGGAAAATGACAAATGACGATGGATCTTCAGATGGCGGCATCGGTGGCAATGATTGGAATAATGGTGGAAACATCGAGATACACGGCGGACTCCTCAATTTACGGGGGAATGACAGATGTGCCGCTATCGGCGGTCAATATAAGACCAATGGAAATATCACCATCTATGACGGCCGGATTACGGTTGTGGGAGGAGATTGCGCTGCTGGCATTGGCGGCGGAGGAGGGTGTGAGAATTATGGAAATATCCATATTTACGGTGGTACGATTGATGCGACAGGCGGCGACAGGGCGCTTGCCGTGGCTAGCGGCGGTGCCGGTATCGGAGGTGGGAAAGACTGTCTAAACGGTAATCTGACCATTTGGGGAGGATCCATTACCTCCAGAGGAGATGATAATTCGGCCGGAATCGGCAGTGCTCAAATTGGAGGAGACTATGGTGCGGGGACCATCACCATCAACGGCGGTTATGTCAAGGCGTACGGAGACGCTTATGGCGCCGGCATCGGCGGCGGCGATGGCAAGGGTGGAGGCACCCTCATCGTCAACGGCGGCCGCGTGGAGGCCTATGGCGGCACGGATGCGGCCGGCATTGGCGGCGGCGAAGGAGGCAACGGTGGTATCGTAACCATCAACGGCGGCTATGTCTATGCCGAAGGCGGCGCGGATTATGGCGCCGGTATCGGTGGCGGCGAGGACGGGGCGGGAGCCGATGTCACCATCAACGGCGGCATTGTGGTTGTCAAGTCCGGAACGTTGGGCGCAACCGGCCTCAGGGGCATCGGCCCGGGTTACGGCAGCGACAACTACGGCCAGCTCACCCTTGGCGACAATCTGATGGTAAGCAGTTGGAATGGTAACGAAGGTCCCTATCCGGCCAATGAGCGAAAAGACTACTGCTGGTACCGCACCCAGGCCCGAATTGAGCCCTGCACGCATCCCGGCTACACCGCCGAGACTTGTCCCTATCACGTACATCCGTAACCAATAAAAGACAGATCATATGAAAAACTCAACCAATCAACCTGCAAAACGCGATTCATTTGCCAGTTCGTT
The DNA here is from genome assembly GCA_016285215.1 of Bacteroidales bacterium. The sequence continues at coordinate 15,163 of JAEEQI010000032.1, forward strand.
CGGCGTACTGGTCGCTATGGCCGGATCGGCCGTTGGACTGGGGAACCTCTGGCGTTTCCCTTACCTGGTAGGTGAGAACGGCGGCGCCGCCTTCATCCTCATCTACCTGGGATTCGTCATCCTGGCCGGCATGCCGGTAATGCTGGCCGAATTCATCATCGGCCGAAGGGGACAGGCCAGCGCCCGCGGAGCTTTCCAAAAACTGGCCCCCGGCACCCACTGGGGCATTGTGGGCGTCCTGGGCGTCATCTGCTGCGTCTTCATCCTCTCGTTTTACTCGGTGGTGGGCGGCTGGTGCACGGAATACCTTTTCAAGTCTGTCTGCTTCGACTTTACCGAAGGAGATCCGGAGAATTTGAAGACCCTTTTCTCCTCTTTCTCCTCCTCTGTCTGGCTTCCCATCCTCTGCCACACCATCTTCCTGGGTCTGACGGCCGGGGTTGTCGTGGCCGGCGTGCAGAATGGCATTGAAAAGTTCTCCAAGGTGATGATGCCGCTGCTGTTTCTCATCATTATCGGCATTGCCGTCCGTTCCATGACCCTTCCTGGCAGCGGCCCCGGACTCAAGTTCCTGTTCCAGCCGGATTGGTCCAAAGTGACGTCTCAAACCTTCCTGGCGGCTCTGGGACAGGCTTTCTTCTCGCTGTCGCTAGGGTCCTGTATGGTGGTTACCTATGCTTCCTATGTGAAGAAAGATGCCAACATCATCTCGCTGAGTTCACAGACGGCCATAGCCGATACACTCTTTGCCATCATTGCCGGCTGCGCCATTATGCCGGCCGTGTTCGCCTTCGGCATCAGCCCCGGCGAGGGTCCCGACCTGGTGTTTGTAACGCTGCCGCATATCTTCGGCCAGATGCCGTTAGGTGGCGTAATTGCCATCTTCTTCTTTGTGGCGCTGCTGCTGGCCGCCCTCACCTCATCCATTTCCATGCTGGAAGTGATTGTGGCCTTCTGCATTGAGGAGTTCAAGATGAAGCGTAAGGCGGCCGTGATCGTGGTCTTCTTCTTTATCTGGATCTTGGGCTGCCTCTGCTCCCTGTCTATGGGCCCGCTCAGCAACTGGAAGATTCTGGGCAAGACCATCTTCGACTTCTTTGACTTCATATCGGCCGATTTCCTGATGCTGATTGGCGGATTGCTGATAGTCATCTTTGCCGGCTGGAAGCTGGGCAAGGCGGCTGTGTTTGACGAACTCACCAACGGCGGAACGCACCCCGTTCCCGCCTGGCTGCTCAAGACCATCCTCTTCCTGATCCGCTATGTGGCTCCCGCTGCCCTCATAGCCATCGCCATTTTCCAGATTCACGAGTAGGGGAGGCCAGAAAATGAATAAAGGACTTACAAAGAAGCAGTTTCAGATACAGATGGTCTCCCTGGCCATCTATATGCTGCTGGCCGTTTATTGGATAGTTTCCGGTGTACGCGATGACAGCGTCTTCCTGTGGATATTGGGAGCTGTTTACCTTGCATTCATTGTCGCTTATGCCGTCTATCTGATCATTCAACAAAAAAGACATCCGGTAGAGGACCCTGAGTTGGACAGGAAAGCCGTTGAGAATTTTAAAACCGGCACTAAGGGTATGGCGCTTGTGCTTGCCATCATTACTGTCGGTTTTATGGTTGCCTTCGGCCTTGCAGCCCTTCTGAAATAAGTGTATCTTAGCCCAGCTTGGCAAGAAGCTCCGGCCATTCGTTATTTCTCTCTCACGTGTTTTCCGGACATATGGTCAATCTTTATTTCCAGAATGAGCGCATTACCCGCATTCCTTGCCATATCGCTCTCAATGTCATATCCTTCCGGGAAATACTTGGCGCCAATCAGACGCAGCAGCCGGTCCTTTTCTTCATTTTCGGACACCACTGAAATATGTCCGAAACAGATGACGCTGGTAAAGCAGTTCCACCACTCTCCCGGGTTCTTCACTGGTTCCGAGAGAACCGTAAAGCAAACCTTATTATTGGCCCGGATGGCATCCAGCTTATGCCCCTCCTTGGCACAGTGGAAGTAAATCTTTCCGTCCAGATACAGGTAATTGACGGGCAGCCCGTACGGATAACCGTTTTCTCCGTGTACTGCCAGAATACCGCGTTGTGCCGATGACAGGAGCTCCTCACACTCCTGAGTTGTGGCGGCTTGT
>JAEEQI010000033.1 GCA_016285215.1 Bacteroidales bacterium
AGCATAAAGGAGTCCGGGTATTCGATCTTGGCCTTGAGCCGGGAAATGGTCACTTTTCGGTCTTCCATAGGCCCTCGCAAGGCTTCAAGGGTAGATTTGGGCGCCTCACAGAACTCGTCGGCAAAAAGCACCCCGCCCGTGGCCAGGGAGACCTCTCCGGGAAGGATATTGTCTCCGCTGCCGCCGCCCAGCATAGCCGCTTTGGAGGCCGAAATATGCGGCGCCCGGAAGGGCCTCGTGCGCATAAGTCCCACCCCGCCGCTGGAGCGCCCGGCCACCGAATACACCTTGGAGGTGATGGCGCTCTCTTCCCGCGTCATAGGCGGCAGAATCCCCGCCAGGGCCTTGGCAATGGAGCTTTTTCCGCTCCCCGGTGCTCCCACCAGAAGGACATTGTGTCCCCCGGCGCAGGCAATCTCCACCCCGCGCTTGGCGCCCTCCTGGCCCAGGATTTCGGCAAAATCCATATAACTCTTTTCCTTCAGGGGCTGTTGGGCCCTGGCGCGCCCGTAGGTCTCGGTGTTCCAGATAAGCAGGTCCGACACGTCATCGCTTCCGGACAGGATGCGCAGGACGTCGTCCAGTGTGCGAACGCCAAATAGTAGCGTATCGGTGTAGTCCACCGCCTCCAGGGCACTTTCTTCGGGCAGGATACAGCCCTTGTAGCCCATCCGCCGGGCCAGTTCCACCATAGGGAGAGCCCCGCTCACCGGCCTTACGCTGGCGTCCAGGCCCAGTTCTCCCATAATGAGGTAGTTCTCCAGTTCCGGCAGTTCACGCTGCCCGGAGGCGGCAATCACTCCCAGCGCAATGGGGATGTCATAACCGCTGCCCTGCTTGTGCATATCGGCCGGCGCCAGGTTGATGACAATCTTTTTCCCGGGCACGTGAAAGCCTTTGGCCTGCAGAGCCGTGACGGTTCTGAGGAGACTCTCCTTGACGGCCGCATCGGCCAGTCCCACCAAGTGGATCCCGATTCCAAGGGTAATGTTCACTTCAATTGTTACCGGAACGGCCTCAATGCCCACGCATTTGGCCCCGTGAATGTTAACCAGCATAGTTTATTCAATGATGACAGAGGTGAAGTAGCCGTTAAAAGAGAGGGACGTCTTCTGGCCGTCGTGAACCAGAAGGTGAGGACCCGCCCCGTTGTGCGTAAGGGCCGCGGCGTAGTGGTTATTGGACAGGAAGAGGTTCAGGGCCGAAGGGCAGGTATAAACCGCCCGCGGGACGCTCAGATCGGAATGGTTGCGGTAGAGTATATGGACGCGTCCGCCGGCATCCACGTTGGCAAAGAGGGTGTGGGGAAACAGGTAACACAGCTCGCTGAGAGGGGAATAGCCAGTACCGTGCGTGGAGGGTGTCCCGGTATCAAAAGGGGCTGTCCAGTAGGAATAAGTGTCCGGGCTAAGCTTTTGGCAGCCCTGGATCAGAACGTCGTCTCCGGAAGGGACCAGCCGGCAGGAAACAACCGTTGAGGCCGTCACATTCAGCGTTTTTACCTGCTCGTCGCAGACCAGGACGAGGGAGCCCGAGCGCTTTTCGGCCCTCCAGAGATGCCCGCCGTGGACCCGGAGGTCGTAAAGAGCGACGGATGTGCCGGCCGGGATTATGCGGAAGGTTTCGGCCCCTCTCATTACGTGGTAATCGTTGTCTACCCGGTAGCTGTAGTAGATGTTATTGCCATCCTTGTTGAGCGCGCCGCCCCTCCAGGCCTGGCTGGAAGGGCTTCCCAGCACGCTGCCCTTGTCGCGGGAGAAGACAGCCTCTCCGTTAATCCGGTAGCAGAACCCGCCTTTCCCGGGGTGTTGGCCAAGGGTGTGGACATCCCCGTCCACCAGCAGAAAGCCCCGCAGCTGCTCTTCCCCCGCAAAGCGGAAGCGCTCGACGCCGTCACAAAGCAGCACCGTCTCGTTCCCGTCCGTGTAGTCGGTCCACAGCTGGCCGTTCCAGATGCGGTGCCGTTCGGGGTCGGGCGGCGAGGCAACCTCCTGGCGCTGCACCAGCTCTCCGTCTTTGAAAAGGAGAACCTCGGCCCCGCCCAGGCTGTCCAGCCGCCAGTTCACCGAATCCCGGAAATGAAGGGCCGTGGCATAGACGGAAGTTATTATCACGGGAAGCTCGATGGGCTTCAGATGAGGACGGGCCGAAGTATCCTCGGGCTCCTTCTGGGCGCGGGAAGAACGGTTCTGCTCCCGCATAAAGCGGGGGAGAGAGTCCACCAGCGGCTCCTGGCAGGAGAAGACGCACAAAAGGCAGAAGAATCCAATTATCTTACGCATAGCTCACAGGTTTTGTGGCCGGCAAGGTGGGAAAAGGCGGAGAGAAAACCTACAATCGTAAAAAAAGTTGTGTTGTTTGAGACGCTATTTTGTGTGTTTCTTACGATTCTTGATTAAATTTGTGAATATGATTTGCTATCCCAACGTCAAGATCAACCTGGGACTGAAGGTCCTTAGGAAGCGGGAAGACGGGTATCACGACCTCGAAACCCTCTTCCTGCCCTATCCTGGCATAGCCGACTGCCTGGAAATCATCACCGGAGACGATTACAGCCGCACCCTCTCGGGACTCCGGGAGCGTTATTCCTCGCTCACCCAGGCCATTTCTGAGGATGGCAAACTGATGATAACCCTGGCCCGCCGGGAAGGCGTGGACTGGGACCCCCTCAAGGACCTCACGGCCAAGGCGTACTTCCTCCTCAACGCCCACTACGACCTCCCTCCTATGAAGATTTACCTGGAGAAGATCTCTCCGGTGGGAGCCGGTCTGGGCGGCGGCTCTTCCGACGCCGCCTTTGCCCTGAGGATGATCTCCACCCTGGTCAACCTGAATCTGAGCGACGAAGAGCTGGCCTCCTATGCCGCCCGGCTGGGCAGCGACTGCGCCTTCTTCATCTACAACCGCCCTATGTTTGGAAGCGGCCGCGGAGAGGTGCTGGAGCCGTTTGACCTGGATCTGAAGGGGTATCGTATAGAAGTCTTCATCCCGGAAGGCATAGCCGTTTCTACGGCCGACGCCTACCGCGGAATCGTGCCCCGTGAGCCCGAGGTGCCGCTGAAGGAGATACTGAGCCGCCCGGTTAACAGCTGGAAAGACTGCCTGGACAACGACTTTGAACAGACGGTATTTGCCAAGTATCCGGCCCTGGCCACAGTGAAGGCGGAACTATACAAAAAAGGCGCAATCTATGCCGCAATGTCGGGCAGTGGATCGGCCTTCTTTGGTATTTACACTGACTAACTTTTACTTCTTTCCTATAGTGAAGCGCAGACCGGCCTCTACGTCAAAGCGGAGGGGCTGAACGGTGCGCAGGGACCGCGGCTGACGCTCTGTGTTGAAGAAGTAGCGGAAGCTGGGGTCAACATACAGGCCCAGGAACGGGGTAATCTTGAATTCTACGCCAAGACCTGCGGCACCGGACCACTGGGGATACACGCCCTTCTGGTGGTGGTGGATGTCGCTGGGGCTGCTGTGAATGAGGAAGTGGTTGTCCAGCAGCCATTCTGCCGAACCGCCGGCAAAGGCGTGGATGCTCCAGCGCTTGGTGTTTACAAAGTTGTAATACACGTTAAGCGGAACGCCCAGCCAGTGCTGCTGGTTGTCTATGTCCGTCTGGGCCAGATAGAAGCCTTCTCCCTTGAAGTCTCCCACAAACGTGCGCTGCAGGTTGGTGTAGCGGATGCCGGTACCCAGAGCCCAGCGCTGGTTGAGGTTGAACTGCAAACCCAGACCCACCGAGAACGGCAGGCTGAAGCTTACCTCAGGGCTTTCGTTGTAAATGCCCACGCCGGCGTTGAGGGCCGGAGCGCCATAACGGTGGAAATCTCCGTGGATGCCGCTGCGCTGGCTGGTCTGGATGTTACCAAAGGCCAGGACGGATACCACCGGAGCCTTCTTGGCAGCCTCTTTTTCCTGCTCAAAAGCCATCTGGTTCAGGAGGGCGTGGTCGCTCTCCTGGGGCTTCCGGCTGGAAAGGGCCGAAGCCGGGGCAAAGTCTTGCGACTTTGTCAAAGAGTCCTTGACGGACTGGGGGCCTAATCCCCCAGACCCCCTGTGTCGCTCCGCTCCGGACGGATTGTCATTCCGAGGTCCCGAAGGGGCCGAGAGAATCTCTACATCTGCTTGGGCTACATAATGAGGTTTTCTCCGGGGAAGCTGTACCAGCTGGACGGGAGTCTCTTCCTGAACGGGAACAATCTCCGTTTGGGGCACCGTTTCCCCGGATGCCTCAGACATAAATATAGAATGGTTAGAATGTACGGGTTCTTCAACCGGGGCGGCGGGCCTCAAGACCACGAAGAGGGCCACGGCCGCAGCAGCGGCCAGGGCGCCGGCATAGCCCCAGAAACGCAGCGGGATAATGCGGGCTGGCTTATTCAGCGCGGCCTCCACGCCTTCCCAAACCTTGGGAGAGACGGGCTCCTCTGCGTTCTGTAAGAGGTTTCTTACCTGTATGTCGAAATCCTTTTCTGTCATTTTGCTTCTTTTATCATTTCCTGCAGGCGAAGCCGTGCGCGTTGCAATTTGGAGCGCGAGGTAGCTTCCGTGCATCCCAGCTCCTGGGCGATTTCCTTGTGGGAATATCCTTCCACCACGTACATATTGAAGACCGTTCTGGCGTCTGGCGGGAGGGCTTCTATGAGCCGGACCAGTTCCTTGTACCCCATTTTCTCAAGGGGTGTGGCCTCTTCTGTAAACAGGCCGTGGGCTTCGCTTATGTCGTCGCTCAGACCCAGGGCATCTGTTTTTCTGAGATGCATCAGTGCAGTGTTGATAAAGATTCTTCTCGCCCAGCCTTCGAAGGAGCCTGCTCCTTCATAGCTGCCCAACTTGGTGAACAATGAGATAAATCCTTCTTGCAGAACGTCTTCCGCGTCTTCCCGGTTTCCCATATAGCGAAGGCAAACCGCCATCATTTTGGGTGCCAGGGCGTCAAACAAACGCTTTTGGGCGCTGCGGTCTCCCTCCTTGCACGCGGCGGCTAACCGCTCGGGGGACGATGCTCCGCCAGGAGACTCTTCATCTCTTGTCCACTGTATAAGATGCAGATTTGACCAAAAACGTTTCAAGAGGGGTCCAAAATTTGTTTTAGTGGATAACAAATATAAGAAAAACCCGTATTTTTGCAAAATGAAAAAGAACCTTCTGGCCCTTCTCCTCCTGTGCTTCTGTGCACTCCCCGTTCCCGCCCAGGAAACGGACGCCAACCTGGTAGATGCGGTCACCCTTTATACCAACGGTCAAAACAAACAGGCGCGCCGGTTGCTGCACACCCTTTCGGTGGCCCAGCCCGGTAACGACGCCGTCTGGTACTACCTGGCCCTTTCGGCCCTGAGGGACACGGATATGGAAGCGGCCACGGAGGCCAGCGAGAAAGCCGTGGCCCTGGACAGCACCAACTATTGGTACCGCCGCCTGCAGGCCCGTCTGCAGATTATCCAGAACCAGCCCCAGAAGGGAATAGACCTCTACGAGGCTATGGCGCGCGATTTCCCGGACAACAACGGCACCTATTACGAGCTCCTGGAGCTCTATCTCCAGAACCAGCAGTTTGAGAAGGCCCTGACCGCCCTGGACGAGATTGAAAAGCAGCGCGGTCTCTCGGAAGAAGTCATCCGCACCAGATACGACGTCTACACGGCTATGGGCAAGCAGGAAGAAGGCGCAGCGCTGTTGGAAAAGTTCAACGAGCAGTATTCCGTACCCTCCGTCCTGTCTATGCTGGGAGACTACTACCTGGCCGACTACAAGGACTCCCTGGCCCTGGTCCGCTACGAGGAAGCCCTGTCGCTGGACAGCGGCTATATCCCCGCCATCCTGGGTAAATCTGAGGTGTACCGCCATATGCGCCGCTATCCGGACTATTTCGAAACCCTGGGACCCTTCTTCTCTTCGGAAGAGGTGCAGGTCCAGAGCAAGAGTATGTATCTGGGCAACCTCACCCGTTCCCTGGACCCCAAGATCCTCCAGATCCACCGGGCGGGCTTTGACTCCCTGGCCCTCAAGGCCGCTGCCACCCATCCTTCGGACAGCACCCTCATCTCCACCATCGGCACATATTATTATAGTACCGGACGCGAGGAGGAAGCCGGCAAGTGGTTCCAGAAGAACGCCCAGCTGTATCCCGGCAGCATCCAGCATACCGCCACCTATATCCAGTACCTTCAGTTAAAGGGCCGATGGGAGGAAATGCGGGATCTGTCTATGCAGGCCTATGAACGTTTTGACGAACTGGCCTTCCTGGATTACGCCAACCTGGGCAGCTACAACCTGGAAGACTATGACTCCATAGTCACCATCAGCAAGATGCTGCTGGCCCGCTATCCCAAAGACAAGAACATCTGCCTCAATGCCTGGAGCCAGCTGGGAGACGCCTGCCATTCCCTGGGAGACAGCAAGGGGGCCTATAAAGCGTACAAGAACGCCCTCAAGATCAATCCCAATTATGCTCCGGTTCTCAACAACTACGCGTATTACCTGAGCCTGGAAGGCAAAGAGCTCAAGAAGGCGTACAATATGTCCAAGAAAACGGTAGAACAGGAGCCGGACAACGCCACGTACCTGGATACCTTTGCCTGGATCCTGCATCTGATGGGCAAAGACCTGGAGGCCAAGCCCTTCTTTAAGCACGCTATGCTCTACGGCGGCAAGGAGAGCGCCGTTATCCTGCGCCATTACGCCACCGTGCTGGAAGCCCTGGGAGAGGCCGATACCGCCAAAGTCTACCGCAACCAGGCCCGCCGCCTGGACGAAGCCCCCAACAAGTAATGAGAAAGTTTCTCCTCATAGGAATCCTGCTCCTCTGCGCCATCAGCGCCGGGGCGCAGAGTTCGTCCGTGAAGCGCCTGGAAAACCAGCGCGCCCAACTGGAGAAAGACATCGAACTCCTCAACCGCAAGCTCAGCCAAAACAGCAAGAGCAGCTCGGAGGCCCTCAGCAGCCTTACCCTGGTGCGGCGCAAGATTTCGGCCCGTGAACAGCTCATTGCCAGCTACGACCAAACCCTCAAGCTCCTCAACGATTCCCTGCGCATCTGCCAGCGGGAGCTCAACCGCGTCCAGGCCCGTCACGATACCCTGGCGTACTACTATTCCCGCCTGGTGAAGGGTGCGTACAAGAACCGGGACAGCCGCCTGTGGTATATGTATGTGCTGTCCAGCAACTCCGTGGGCCAGGCTTTCAACCGCTTTGGCTACCTTCGCAACCTTTCCTCCCAGATGAGCCAGCAGGCCCTCAAGCTAAAGGAAGCCGCGGCCGAACTGGAGGTCCAGAAAGCCCGCTTGAATAAGTTAAAGGCCGAAGCCGAAAAGGTCCGGAAGAAGGTGGTGGATGAGCGTACGCAGCTCCGCTCAGAAGAAGGCGACGCCTCCAAGATGGTGGACAAGCTCAAGAAAGACCGCCGTACCTATGAGAAGCAGCTCAAGGAGAAGAACCGCCAGAAGGAGGAACTCAACCGCAAGATAGCCGACCTCATCCGCCAGCAGACCAAGAAGCAGAGCAGCGGAAGCAAGAAGAGCGGAGGCTCCAAGACCACGTCCACCACGGTGGATACCAAACTATCCAACGAGTTTGCCGCCAACAAGGGCAAACTGCCCTGGCCGGTAGAAGGAACCATTGTGGAGCGCTTTGGCAAGCACAACCACCCGGTCTACCAGAATGTCCAGCTGCCCCAGAACAACGGTGTCACGCTGGTGGTACGCCGCGGTGCAACGGTCAAGGCCGTGTTCAACGGCACCGTGAGCCAGATTGTGGTGCTGCCGGGTTACAACCAGTGCGTGCTGGTCAATCACGGAGCGTACTTCACCCTCTACAGCAAGCTCAAGTCCGTGTCGGTCAAGGCCGGACAAAAAATAACCACCGGCCAGGAGGTTGGCACGGTGGATACCATTGGCGGGGAAGACCTGTTCCACTTTGAACTGTGGAAAGGCTCCGATCCCCAAAATCCCGAAATTTGGCTTAAACGCTAGCGCAAAGGCTGCAGTGCTACGGTACCGGGGATATCATCCTCCGGCGGCTTTCCGTGTAAATAGATGATGCGCTGGTTGGGGCTGCCGCGAAACAGGAGGTCCGTATCGCGCTGTTCCAGAATAAAGGGACCGTCTACCAGAACGTCCAGGTAGGGGAGCAGCTGAGACAGCTGGGCCGAAGCCTGGATTTCCTCCAGCGTAAAGCCCGTCCAGCACCAGATGGTCTTGTGGGTCTCCTCCTTGATGCGGCGGGCCAGCTCCGTGAAGGCTTCCACCTGGTAGAAGGGGTCTCCGCCGCTGAAGCTCACGTCCGACATATCATCGGCCTTGATATCTTCCAGCAGTTCTTCCACGTCCATCCATCGGCCTGCCTTGAAATCCCAGCTCTCGGGATTGTGACAGCCCTTGCACGCGTGGGAACAGCCTGCACAGTAAATGGCCGTCCGGAAACCAGGTCCGTCGGCCATTGTCTGGTGCAGTATGTCCAATACGCGGATGCGCATTACTTGTGCACAACTCTGTCGTGGAGTTCGGCCAGTTTGCCGGAGTTCCAGCGGTCGGTGGTACCTACCAGGTAGCCGGTGATGCGCTGCAGGGTGTCAATGTGATGACCGTGGCAGTGCGGGCACTCGGTGAGGTTGTCGTCGGCGTTCTCGTAGCCGCAGTCCATACAGCGGTTGCGGTTGTGGTTCACGGAGCCGTAGCCAATGTCGTACTTGTCCATCAGGTCCACGATGCGCATAATGGCTTCGGGGTTGTGGGTGGCGTCACCGTCTACCTCTACGTAGAAGATGTGGCCGGCGTTCTCGTACTTGTGGTACGGGCCCTCAATCTTGGCCTTGTGCTCCGGGGTGCAGTGATAGTACACCGGGATGTGGCTGGAGTTGGTGTAGTAGTCCTTGTCGGTGATGCCGGGCAGCACGCCGAAGGTCTTCTTGTCCCTCTTGGTGAACTTGCCGGAGAGGCCTTCTGCCGGAGTGGCCAGGAAGGTGAAGTTGTGCTGGAAGGTCTCGGCAAAGCCGTTGATCTTTTCGGCCATATGGGAGATGATCCTCAGACCCAGCTCCTGGGCTTCTTCGCTTTCTCCGTGGTGTTTGCCAACAAGGGCAATGAGGCATTCTGCCAGGCCGATGAAGCCAATGGACAGGGTTCCCTGGTTGATCACGGACTCGATGGAGTCGTTGTCTTCCAGCTTTTCGCTGCCCAGCCAGAGGCCGGCCATCAGCAGAGGGAACTGCTTCTTGAGGGCGGTCTTCTGGAACTCGAAGCGCTCGTTGAGCTGACGGGCGGCAATATCCAGGGCCCAGTCGAGCTTCTTGAAGAACTTCTGGATGCGGAGGTTCTTGTCGGACTCTTCGTTCATAGCTTCGATGGCCAGTTTCACGATATTGATGGTGGTGAAGCTCAGGTTACCGCGGCCGATGGAGGTCTTGGGGCCGAACTTATTACCATACACGCGCGTGCGGCAACCCATAGTGGCTACCTCGTGCTCGTAACGCTTGGGATCGTCTGCTTTCCAGGCTTCGTCCTGGTTGTACGTGGCATCCAGGTTGAGGAAATTGGGGAAGAAGCGGCGGGCCGAAACCTTGCAGGCAAATTTATAGAGGTCATAGTTAGGATCTTCCGGCAGGTAGGAAACGCCCCGCTTTTTCTTCCAGATCTGGATGGGGAAGATGGCGGTGGAACCGTTGCCCACGCCCTCGTAGGTGGTGTTCAGGATCTCACGGATGATGCAGCGGCCTTCTGCCGAAGTATCGGTACCGTAGTTGATGGAGGAGAACACAACCTGGTTACCGCCGCGGCTGTGGATGGTGTTCATATTGTGAACAAAAGCTTCCATAGCCTGGTGCACGCGGTTCACGGTCTGGTTGATGGCGTGCTGGAAGGCGCGGTCTTTCCCCTGGAGGCCAATGAGGTCTCTCTTGATGTAGTCGTCCACCTTCTTTTCCCTTACATCTGCGAGGTCGGTGTTGAACAGGTCGGCTGCTTTGTCCACCTCTTCTTCAAAGGTCTTGCGCACGTAGGGGGCCAGATAGAAGTCGAAGGCGGGGATGGCCTGACCACCGTGCATCTCGTTCTGGACGGTCTCCATAGAGATACAGGCCAGCACGCTGGCGGTCTCGATACGCTTGGCGGGACGGGACTCTCCGTGTCCTGCCTTGAGGCCGTGCTCCAGGATGAGATCCAGGGGGTGCTGGATGCAGGTGAGGGACTTGGTGGGGTAGTAGTCCTTATCGTGGATGTGGATATAGTTGTTGGCTACGGCCTCGCGAACAGGGTCGCTCAGGAGGCACTCGTCCACATAGCTCTTGGTAGCTTCCGAGGCAAACTTCATCATCATACCCGCGGGCGTGTCCGCGTTCATATTGGCATTCTCACGGGTGATGTCGTTGGACTGGGCCTGGATAATGGTTTCGAAGATTTCGTTACTCTTGGCCTTACGTGCGATATTGCGCTTGTTGCGGTAACGGATATACTCCTTGGCAACCTCCTGGCGGGGGCTGTTCATCAGGTGGTTCTCAACTACTTCCTGGATTTCTTCCACTGTCATGACATCCTTGTCCAGCTCGGAAATCGTCTGGGCAATCTGGGCGGCGAGAACAATGTCTTCACCGGCATCGGTCACATCCATGGCCTTCAGGATGGCGGCAACAATCTTCTGGTTGTTGAAATCTACACGGCGACCGTCACGTTTTAATACACTCTTAACCATAGGTCTAGTTCTAGTTTGCTAGTTGGTACGAATACGGGGCCTTTGCCCTCGGGAACAAAATTATACTATTCTATCCAACTTTCCCACGATTTCTCCAGAAAAAGTTATCAACAAAAAACAAAATAAGCTGTTAATTCATTGATGATTAACAGCTTACTAAAATTTTTAATTTAGAAAACTTCTAAAATATAACCTTGGTGTTACACCCGGAAAAAAGTTTTCAACAATCAGTCTCCCACCACCCAAACCATAACGTGGCGGTCGAAGGTCATATACTCCAGATCGAAGTCCTGTTCGTCCTCGTTCTTGTCAATGAAGGTGGCCTCCAGCTCGCCTTCTCCGCGGGGGCGGAAACGCTCGATTTCGATTTGCTCGGCAAAGTCAACGTTGTAGCGGCTCAGCAGCTTGAAGATGGCTTCCTTGGCGCACCAGTAGATGGCCAGCTGCTCGTTGCGCTTCTCTTCCTCGAGGTCCTCAATCTCGTCCTCGCTCAGGGCTTTCTTTTCCACGGCCGAAAAGTCGCGGTCCAGGGATTCGATATCTATGCCGCAGTCATCGTCCTCGTGGAGAATGACGGCTACGTATTTTTCCGTATGGGTAATGGAGATATTGACGGGGTTGTTCTCCAGGTACGGTTTGCCGTTGTCGTGGTGGCTCAGGTACACCTTTTCTTCAAAGAGGGCGTTCAGGAGAGCGCGCACGGCCAGGCGCTGTTTGCGAAGCGATTCGCTTTTGATGAACGAGATTTCTTCCATCTCGTCCGTGGGGGTGGCGCTCAGACGGGTGAGTTCCTCCTCCGTTTCTGTGATTTGCCACACTCCGATGGTGGCGTCGTTGTCAAGTTTCTTCTTTAAATATAGTCCCATTTATGGTTTGGTTCGAACAACAATACAAAGCCGCCCGCATGCCCCAAGGGCACCGGGTTTTTTAGCATTCAAGGGTATACAATCGCGACAGAGGGTCGTCTGAACCGACGCCCGCTAACTGGTTGGACTTGACCTGACTGGGAGGCTCCATACTAATTGTTACAATTTTCAGACGCAAAGATAACGCATTTTTGTCAATTCCAACACATCTTTCCTCGGAAATTCGTATCTTTGTGGACTCAAACGAGAAAGACAACTTTAAAACACAAAAATATCATGAAATTTCTCACTGATGAAAAGCTCCTTATCGTAGGTGCTGCCGGTATGATCGGTTCCAACATGGTCCAGACCGCCGCTATGCTTGGTCTTACTCCCAACATTTGCCTGTACGATATCTTTGAGCCCGGCCTCAAGGGTGTTCTGGCAGAGATGGACCACTGCGCTTTCGAGGGTATCAACCTCACCGCCACCATCGATCCCGCCGTTGCCTTCAAGGATGCCAAGTACATCATCTCTTCCGGTGGTGCACCCCGTAAAGAGGGTATGACCCGTGAAGACCTCCTCAAGGGTAACTGCCAGATTGCCGCCGAGTTCGGTGACAACATCAAGAAGTACTGCCCGGATGCCAAGTTCGTGGTGGTTATCTTCAACCCCGCCGATGTGACGGCCCTCACCGCCCTCATCCACTCCGGCCTCAAGCCCAGCCAGCTCACCTCCCTGGCCGCTCTTGACAGCACCCGTCTGCAGGAAGCCCTGGCCCAGGAATTCAATGTGCCTCAGTACAAGGTTACCGGTGCCCGCACCTATGGCGGTCACGGTGAGGCTATGGCCGTGTTCGCTTCCCACGTGAAGATTGACGGCAAGCCCCTCGCAGAGATGAGTCTGAGCGCCGAGCGTTTCGAAGAAATCAAGCACAACACCATCCAGGGTGGTTCCAACATCATCAAGCTCCGTGGCCGCAGCTCCTTCCAGAGCCCCGCTTACCAGGCTGTGAAGATGATCGAGGCTGCTATGGGTGGCCAGAAGTTCGAATGGCCCGCCGGCACCTATGTGAACAACGCCGAGTACAAGAACGTGATGATGGCTATGCCCACCGTCATTGACGCCACCGGCTGCCACTTCACCAACCCTCAGGGTACCCCCGAGGAAATGGCTGCCCTCCAGGCTTCCTACGAGCACCTTGTCAAGATGCGCGACGAGATTGTTACCCTCGGTATCGTTCCCGCCGTTGCAGACTGGAAAAAGGAGAACGCCAATCTTTAAGCCACTAAGGCCCGAATAACTACAACCCCCGGCGCCAGCAATGTCACCGGGGGTTTTTTAAAAACCAATAGCTATGTCCAACAAACTTAACAAGCCCGGCAAGACCTTCTTCATCATTGCCGCTACCATTCTGGTCCTGCTCGTTTGCGGTGCCAGCTGCTGCAAGCTCATTGACAACTCCGAGGTGGGTATCAAGTTCAAGAAATTCTCCCTCACGGAGCAGGGCAAGCTCATTACCCAGCCCGTCAACGGTCTGGTGTTCATCAATCCCTTCACTACGGATATCTTCACTTATCCTGTATACGTACAGCGTGTAGACTATCCCGCCTTCACGGTAACCACCAAGGACGCCGCCACCTTCAGCATGGACCCCACCCTGGCTTATATGGTCAACCGCGACAAAGCCACCGAAATCTTCACCAAGTACCGCAAGCCCCTGGCCGATATCGAGGCCGGCTATATGCGCACCTGCATCTACGACGCCTACCGCATCACCGCCAACAACTACACCTCCGACGAACTCATGGCCAGCCGCGCCAAGTTTGAGGCCGAAGTCCGCGCCATGCTGGACCTGTCCCTGGGAGACGAAGGCTTCGTGGTTCAGGAGTTCACCTCCCAGATCACTCCTCCGGAAAGCCTGCGCCAGATGATTGACGCCAAGAATGCCGCCATCCAGAGCGCCCTCCGTGCCGAGAACCAGGTCAAGGAGGCCGAGGCCAACGCCAAAATCGAAATCGCCAAGGCCGAAGGTGAGGCCCAGGCCCTTAAGATCAAGGCCGACGGTGAAGCCTATTACAACCGCACCGTGGCCGCTTCCCTGAACGCCCTGTTGGTTCAGCAGGACGCTATCCAGAAATGGGACGGCAAGCTCCCCGAATACAATGGCGGCGGAGCTCTGCCCTTCATTAATATAAAGTAGTCCGTGGACGCAAGTCGCAGTAAGACAGATACTTAAACAATTACCCCCGGGTCAAAACAACCCGGGGGTAATTCGTTAAAGCTCTGGATCTCAGATTGTTCTGTCCACAGATTTAGAACAGGAAGTTGATGCCAGCCTTGATCTGATGACGATTCGTTTTGGTGGCGTCGCTCTTGTCGATGTCCAGCAGGTTGTGGTCGTAACCCACGGTGAACATGATGTCGCCGGCCTGGAAGCCAATGCCGCCGCCCATATAGATGTTGAAGCGATTCGTATCCCCGTTTTCGCTATCGTAGTGGTTGTAGGCCTGACCTTCGTTAACGTGGATGGGGCCGATGTTGACAGATCCGTTATAGGTGGAACGGGCCAATACGCCACACTGGAAAACGGGACCGGCAAAGATGCGGAAAGCAAGGTCACGGCCGAATTCGAAGGAATAGGTCAGATTCACGGGCACGTTGAGGGCCAGTTCGGTATAACGCTCGGAAACGGAGCCACCGATGAAGGAGGTGCCAGCGGAATAATCGTAATGGTAGAGGAGCATGTCCAGATAGAAACCGGGGGCTACACCCAGACCGGCCACGATGGGAATGTTATAGCTGCCACCGAAGTAGAAGCCATGGTGGGGAATGGCATCCGCCTTGGAGTTGTTGGTGGAAGTGGTTTCAGAAGCAAACAGGTAACCGGCGCCGGTCGCGAGCTGAGCGTGAGCCTGGGTGCCGATGAGCAGCAGGGATGCTGCAAGAACGGTTGCAAAAATCTTTTTCATAATATCGTTTAATGTTGTTTTCCGGGTTGCAAAGATAATACATTATTATCAAAAGGGAGAACAAGACCCCGAAATTTGTTATTTTTGGCCAAACAATTCGACTTTTTGATAGCATCGGCCCTAAAATACCAACTTCTTGGTATTGACCCGAGGCCCTTTTCCCCCTACCTTTGCACCAGACATTTAGCCATATAGTTAGGTAGTTTTATCCTTTATTGTTGTAAAAAAACCTCCAGGCCCCAAAGCCCGGAGGTTTTATTTTGTATGGATCGCTCTCTAGAAGAGGTATCCGAAACCGACGTGCACAAAATTGCGGGTAATCTTGTTGATGGTGCTATGCTCTATGCGCTTGTTCATATTGAGGAAACCCAGGTCGACACCCAGATCGATGCGGAACATATCGTTGATCTCCACGCCGGCGGCAAATCCCCAGTAGATATTGAAGCGGTTGCGGGCCTCTCCGAAACTGTTCTTCTTGTTAAGCAGGGAGTAGGTGTTACCTTGAGAATCCGAGACCTTGTGAGTGAGTGCCAACTGAAGCGTGGGACCCGTCTGGCCGAACACTTTGACATGTTCATTAATCTCATAGGTGTAGCTTCCCTGGAGGGGAAGATTGAGGGCGAGTTCCCTGGATTTGACGTCGCTGTAATCCCAATAGCGGCCGATGAGCACAGAAAGGTTGGCTCCGGGCAGGAAAGCAAGGCCATCGACCACGTCGTCCAGGCTATAATAATACTTGGCTCCGGCATACAGACCGGTCATGGTAGAGGGATGGTAGTATCCCAGGTCGTTTCTGGTTTTCTCGAAACCCACGGCTAATCCGGCCTCGGCAATAATCTGAGCCCTTGCCTGGAAGCCCAGCAGAAGGGCGGCAGCAATAACGATAAATTTTTTCATATAGAAGTCAATTATTAATACCTTTCATAATATCACGGCAAAGTTACACTTTTTTTACAATTTGAGGAAAATCTTCCGTTTGTAAAGGGGTAAGGCCATCAGGTACACCACCAGCATAGAGAACACGGCAAACAGCAGGGATGTCCCCCGGGTAACGCCCATCAGGCCCATGGCCCAGCGGCCGAATCCGGTCAGGGAATATATCCAGGTGATCACATCGCTCATGAGATAGCAATATATGGCATTGGTGCCGAACACCTTGAAAAAGCCCGTGTGTTTCCACCAGCCGCGCTCGTCTATAATATAATGGAGCAGGCTCAGAAGCAGGGTGCCCAGTCCGCAGACGACCAGCACAAAAGAGGGCGACCACACCTTCTTGTTCATGGGAAGGAGGTAATCCAGCAACAGGCCCACCAACAGCATGGCTGTTCCCAGGGAATCCATCTTCCGGAAGTCTTCCGAGGCCAGAATCTTACCTACCAGGAAGCCGATGAGCGTATTCGCAATGGCCGGCAGGGTGGAAAGCAGACCCTCAGGATCAATTCCATGGTCGTTGTACATGTGCTTGCCCAGCACCGCCCGGTCCACGCGGGAAAGGATGTTGTCCGGCCCGTACTCATAGCCGTTCCCCAGCAGCAAAAGGGCCGAATATCCCACCAGAATGCCCACAATCACCCAGGGCAGGTATTTATGGTTAACCTTACAGATGATAAGGGCCGATGCGCCGAAGCACAGGGCGAAACGCGCCAGAACTCCCGTGAAGCGGATGCCCTCCGTCCCATACACCAAATGGTTGACGATGTTGATCAGAAGGCCGAAGGCCAGCAGGAGCAGGAAGCGTTTGAGCATCTTCCAACTGAGTGTAAAGTTCTGTTTCCGCAGGGAAAAGAACATGGACACACCCATCACGAACACAAAATTGGGGAAGATGAAATCCGTGGGGGTCATTCCGTTCCAGGCCGAGTGGGCCAGCATGGGATAGACAGCGCTCCAGGAACCGGGCAGGTTCACCAGCACCATTAAGGCCAGGGTCATACCCCGGAGCACATCGATAGCTTGTACGCGTTTCATATCCCAAAGTTACATATTTTTCACGAATCCCCACAAATAGGGATTGACGGGGGCCGATTTCTGCCGTACCTTTGCGCATAGCGCAAAATACAGACTATGATACTGGCAGATTTGAAGACTGGGGAGAAGGCGGTGATTGTCCGCGTCCACGGACACGGCAGTTTCCGCAAGCGCCTCATTGAGATGGGCTTTATCAACGGAAAAGAGGTGCGGGTGGTGCTGAATGCTCCGCTCAAGGATCCCATTGAATATGAAATTCTGGGTTATAAGGTTTCCCTCCGCCGGGAAGAGGCCCGTCAGATTGAGGTGGTCACGGAGCAGGAAGCCCGCGAGGCCCTGGTATCCGATGAACACCTTCAGGCGCTACCCGGAGACCTGGAAGAGGCGGAAAGGCTGAATCGCGCCCTGGCCCACGTGGCCGAGGAGCGCCACCACAACATCCGCGTGGCCCTGGTGGGCAACCCCAACTGCGGAAAAACCTCCCTGTTCAACATCGCTTCCGGCGCCCACGAACATGTGGGTAATTACTCCGGTGTAACGGTGGACGCCAAGGAAGGCCATTTCAGATACAAGGACTACGACATCACCCTGGTAGACCTGCCGGGCACCTATTCCCTATCGGCCTATTCTCCCGAAGAGCTCTATGTCAGAAAGAATCTGCTGGAGGCTATGCCGGATGTGGTAGTAAAGGTGGTGGACGCGTCCAACATCGAGCGCAACCTGTATCTGACCACCCAGCTCATCGACATGAACCTGCGGGTGGTGATGGCCCTGAATATGTACGACGAACTTCGGCACACGGGGGACAAG
>JAEEQI010000199.1 GCA_016285215.1 Bacteroidales bacterium
TGCTGGCCGAAAACCCCGACGACCTACCGCAACTCATAGTGATTGACGGCGGCAAGGGACAGCTGGAGTTTGCCCACCAGGCCCTGGCCGAGCTGGGCATCCTGGACCGCGTGACGGTGGTGGGTCTGGCCAAACGCCTGGAAGAAGTAATAAGGGTAGGAGACCCCTACCCTCTGTTCATAGACCGCAATTCGCAGGCCCTGAAGGTGCTGCAGCGCATCCGCGATGAAGCCCACCGCTTTGGCATTACCTTCCACCGCAACCTCCGCTCCAAGGCGGCCATCCAGAGCGCCCTGCGGGAAATCAAAGGCGTGGGAGAGAAGACCGAGCAGCGCCTGCTGATGCACTACGGTTCGGTGGCCCGCATTGCCGCCGCCCCCTTAGAAGAACTATCTGCCCTGGTAGGCGCAGACTTGGCAATTAGAATACACGACTATCTGAATAATGACTGACAAACAGTTTAACAAGTACTTCAACGCCTTTATCGTAGTAGGAATGGCGGTGGTGACAATCCTGGTGACCGCCATCAAGTTCCGCAGCGCGGAGAACGGCCAGTGGCTGCTTCTGATCTCGGCCTTTGGCTCCCTGATGGGGGTTCTGAGCACCGTGCTGTCGGCCAACGGACGCATCCTGACCTTCCTCTTCGGCCTTATTGACGTGACCATCTACGGAGCTATGTGCCTGGCGGGGGCCCGCTATGGCAATGCAGCGCTGCACCTGCTGTACTTCCTGCCTATGCAGTTCGTGGGCTTCTTCCAGTGGAAAAAGCGCGGGGCCCAGGCCCATAAGGAAGTAAAAGCCCGCCGGCTGTCCGGTAAGCAGTGGTTGCTGTACGGCGGACTGTTCCTGGCGGGACTTGTGATTGCTTATTATGTACTGCTGGCCATGGATAAAACCGAGGCGGCCGGCGTGGTGAAGTGGCTGGTGCTTATGGATGCATTCTCAATGATGTGCAACCTCATTGGACAGTATCTTCTGTCTACGGCCTATATGGACCAGTGGTATTTCTGGATTGGCGTGAACGTGTCCACCATCATAATGTGGGTACTCACGCTAAGGCAGGATCCGGGTTCGGCCTATGCCACCATCTATATTGTGAAGTACAGCTTCTATCTGCTGAACTCCTTCAACGGGCTTCGCATCTGGCTCAATCTGAGCCGGCAGCAGTAAGTTACTTACCCAGAGCTTCGGCTACGGCCTTGCGGATGTTTTCTCCGCGGAGGTTGCGCTTGACAATGGTGCCATCGGGGCCGAAGAGGATGATGTGGGGAATACCCTCAATGCCGTAGATGTCCGTGGGGACCTGCTGGGCGTTGATGATCTGGTTCCAGACGATGTTCTCTTCCAGAGCGGCTTCCTTGGTGTCTTCGGGCTTGTCCCAGACGGCTACGGAAAGCATATCAAACTGGTCACCGGCAAACTCCTCGTAAACGGCGCGGAGGTTGGGCATCTCGCGGCGGCAGGGACCGCACCAGGAAGCCCAGAAGTCTACCAGCACGTACTTACCCTTGCCAATGAAATCGGAGAATTTGACACCGTCAATCTCGAAGTCGGTGAACATCTGGCCTTCGGCGGTACCCTTGCGAGAAGCAACGCCTTCCTTGAGGCTCACTACAAAGGCGGAGTCCTTTCCCGTTACAGGAGCGGTGAGTTTGTTCAGGTATTTTTCGAGTTCATCGTCTTCCAGGTCGGAGTATACCTGCTTGAGGGCCTCTACACCCACCAGGTTGTCCAGGTTCTTCTCCAGGGCTGCCTTGTTGTACTCCATATAGGCATTGTAGGCCGAATCGGTGAAGGCTTCAGCGGCCTCGGCATCGTCCTGAAGGGAGGTCAGACGGGTGCGGTAGTTCTCCATAAAGGTCTCGTTCCACTCGTTGAACTCGGCCAGTTTTTCTTCCACACTCTTGGTTTTGCAGGCAACTACCAGAACGGCGGCAGCGGCCATCAGAATAAGGGTTCTTGCTTTCATTTTTGTTAGTTCTTGATTTTCAGGTTGCAAATATAAGAAAAAGCGGCCATTGTGGGGCCGCTTTTTCAAAAAACTCTGTGTAAGCTTAGCGACGCTCTCCGCGACCGCCTTCGCGGCCACCCTCGCGACGGCCGCCACGGCCGCCACGGCCACCGCGCTCACCACGACCGCCTTCACGACGACCGGTGCCGGGAGCGGCAGCGTTAGCTGCGAAACCAGCGTTGGGGGAGAGATCCTGCTTGCCGTACTTTTCGCCGTTGCAGATCCACACCTTGATACCCATGGTACCCATCTGGGTGTGAGCTACTGCGAGAGCGTAGTCGATATCGGCACGGAAGGTGTGCAGCGGGGTGCGGCCTTCCTTGAACATCTCGGAACGGGCGATTTCGGCGCCGCCTACACGGCCGCTGATCTGGACCTTGATGCCTTCTGCACCAACGCGCATAGCGGTGGCGATGGCCATCTTGATGGCGCGGCGATAGCTCACGCGGCCTTCGATCTGGCGGGCGATGGAATCGGCCACGATGGTGGCGTCAACCTCGGGGCGCTTTACCTCGAAGATGTTGATCTGAACATCCTTCTTGGTCACCTTCTTGAGTTCTTCCTTGAGCTTGTCAACTTCCTGACCACCCTTTCCGATGATCACGCCCGGACGGGCGGCGTGGATGGTGACGGTGATGAGCTTAAGGGTACGCTCAATGATGATGCGGGAGAGGCTGGCCTTGGCCAGACGGCTGCCCAGATATTTGCGAATCTCGTAGTCTTCGGCGATCTTCTCGGCGTAGTTACCGCCTACCCAGTTGGAGTCCCAACCACGGGTGATACCGATACGGTTGCTGATAGGATTAGTTTTCTGACCCATAGTTTATTCCTCCACTGCTTTTTTGGTGTCCAGGATAATGGTAACGTGATTGGAACGCTTGCGGATGCGACCGGCGCGGCCCTGCGGGCAGGGACGGATGCGCTTGAGGGTGCGTCCTTCGTCTACCATAATGGTTTTGACAATCACATTGCCTGCTTCCAGCTGGCTGGTCTGCTCCGGGTTCTTGGCTTCCCAGTTGGCGATAGCGCTCTTGAGAAGTTTCTCCAGGTAAGCGGAAGCGTCACGCTTGGAATAGTGCAGGAGATCCAGGGCGTGGTTTACTTCAACGCCACGGACAGTATCTGCTACCAGACGCATCTTCTGCGGGGAGGTAGGAACATCGTTAAGTTTAGCGATAGCGGTCTGCTTCTTGGTCTCTTTCAGGCGCTCGGCCATCAGTCTTTTTCTCTTTCCCATAATGTCAATCCTTTAAACATTATTTCTTATTGTTGCCTGCGTGGCCGCGG
>JAEEQI010000200.1 GCA_016285215.1 Bacteroidales bacterium
TGTCTACCATAAGGGTAAAGGCCTGGGTGCTGGTGGAAGGCAGGCGCTCGGCCAGGTGAATGGTCAGGTTGTTCTCCTTGACGGTGTTCAGGATCTGGATGCGCTCTCCGTTTTCACCCTCGATGAAGCCGGTGTCACCTACCTGGCCGCCCATTTCGGCATAGAAAGGAGTGCGGTCAAAGACCAGCTGGAACAGTTCCTTGTTCTTCTGCTTCACGGTGCGCTGTTTCAGGAGGCGGGCTCCCTCCACGCGCAGGGTGTCGTAGCCTTCAAAGACCACATCGGCCTCTCCAAAGATCATCCAGTCTCCAAACTCGTTGGCGGTGGCGTTGCGGGCGCGCTCCTTCTGTTTCTGGAGCTCCACGTTAAAGCCTTCCAGGTCCACGGTGTAGCCCTTCTCGGAGGCAATGAGCTGGGTGAGGTCAATGGGGAATCCGTAGGTATCGTACAGTTCAAAGGCATCGGCGCCGGCCACCGTCTTGGTGGCGGCGTTCTTGGCCATATTGTCTTCCAGCATACGGATACCGCGGTCCAGGGTGCGCAGGAAAGCGTTCTCCTCTTCCTTGATCACGTTGGTGATGAGCTTCTGCTGGGCCTTGAGCTCGGGATAGGCTTCTCCCATATCGGCCACCAGCTGGGGGATGAGGCGGCACAGGAAAGGCTCGGCAAAGCCCAGGAAGGTGTAGCCGTAGCGCACGGCGCGGCGCAGGATGCGGCGGATCACATAACCGGCCTTCACGTTGGAAGGCAGCTGGCCGTCGGCAATGGAGAAGGCAATGGCGCGCACGTGGTCTGCAATTACGCGCATAGCCACTTCTACGTTGCCGCCTTCATCGTATTTATGTCCGGAGAGGGCCTCTACCTGGCCAATGAGGCCGGAGAAGACATCCGTCTCGTAGTTGCTCTTCTTGTTCTGGAGAATCATACACAGGCGCTCGAAGCCCATACCGGTGTCGATGCTCTTGGCAGGGAGGGACTCCAGGTGACCGTCGGCCTTGCGCTCATACTGCATAAACACCAGGTTCCAGATTTCAATGACTTCGTCGTTGTCTGCGTTCACGAGCTCGCGGCCGGGAACCTTGGCAATCTCTTCGTCGGAGCGGAGGTCAATGTGAATCTCGGAGCAGGGGCCGCAGGGGCCGGTGTCTCCCATTTCCCAGAAGTTGTCGTGCTTGTTGCCGGTGAGCACGTGGTCTGCCGGCAGGTGCTTGAGCCAGGCGGCCTGGGCTTCGGTGTCCAGGGTGGTTCCGTCTTCTTCGGATCCTTCAAACACGGTGGCGTACAGCTTGGTCTTGTCAATCTTGTACACTTCCGTAAGGAGCTCCCAGGCCCAGTCAATGGCCTCGGTCTTGAAGTAGTCTCCAAAGCTCCAGTTGCCCAGCATCTCAAACATAGTGTGGTGACGGCCGTCGTGACCCACGGCTTCCAGGTCGTTGTGCTTGCCGCTCACGCGGAGGCATTTCTGGGAGTCGGTTGCGCGGGGGAACTTGGGGGCGGTATTACCCAGGAAGATGTCCTTGAACTGGTTCATACCCGCGTTGGTGAACATAAGGGTAGGGTCGTTCTTGATGACCATAGGGGCCGAAGGGACCACGGTATGTCCCTTGGAGGCGAAGAAGTCCAGATACTTCTGGCGGATTTCTTTAGATGTCATATATTGAGTACGTTTCTATTATCTATAAGATATAACTTGCAAAAATACACAAATTTCCACGAAAAACCTTGAAGGAGGGCATAGAATATGCAAGAGAGACCGGGTTTACAAGAAAATTGTTACCTTTGTAGGCTTTACAATAAAAATGGCAAAGGGCAGAAAGAAATACGTGATGAACCCGGAGACCCTGATGGTGGATGTCCAGGAGGAGACCCGTATCCAGGGCTGGCAGGTTCTGGTGGTGGGCGTCGCGGGCCTGTTTCTGTTCCTGCTCTTTATGTGGGCCAGGGTCTCTGTAATGAAGCAGGACCTTCCCAAAACCTCCATACTCCGGCACCAGAACGCGGAGTGGAACACCCGCATAGACCAGATGTCCCAGCAGTTGGACCGCTATGAGGAACTGCTCTCCATGATGGAAGAAAGGGACGACCGGGTGTACCGTTCCGTCTACGGCCTGGACGAGATTCCGGAGGCCATCCGCCGCTCCGGTTTTGGCGGGGAAAACCGCTACCGGGAACTGGAAGGGACGGCCGTCCTGGACATTGCCCGCCGCCTGGACCAGCTGGAAAAACGCGTATACATCCAGTCCAAGTCGTTTGACGACGTGTCCACCCTCCAGCGCACCGCCGGTGACCTGGCCTCCCACATTCCCGCCATCTCTCCCGTGAATACGGATCCTTCCACATACCGGATGTCCAGCCCCTTCGGCTATCGCGTACACCCCGTTTTGGGCTATAGAAGACGCCATACCGGCATGGACTTCGCCTGCCCGCCCGGCAATCCCATTTACGCCACCGGTGACGGTGTAGTGGTAAAGGTGGCGCGCGAGCGCGGCGGCTACGGCACCCACGTGGAAGTGGACCACGGCTTCGGTTACAAGACGCGTTACGCCCATATGTCCCGCATCGACGTGACCCTTGGCCAGCGGGTAACCAGAGGAGATTGCCTAGGTTTGACGGGCCGAACGGGCCTGGTTTCCGGACCGCACCTGCACTACGAGGTGATGTACCGTAAGGAGTACGTCAACCCCGCCTTATATATGGACCTCACCATCTCGGCCGAAGACTACGCCGAAATGGTTAAAAAACCCAACAGCTGATGGCCGCCAAGAAGAAAGACAGCAAAACCAGGCAGATTCTGATGGCCATCCTGCGGTATACGGTGGCATCGGTTTCCACGGGCATTGTGCTCTATATGCTCTTTGCCCTGTTCTTCTCCACCAAGGAAGAACGCCGTCTGGAGAGGGAAAACCGCCTTTACAGCAATATGTACTCCGGTATGAAAGCCAAGGAAGAGCTCATAGGAGACGTGCTGGAGGGGCTTATGGAAAGGGACGACGCCATCTACGAAGAACTCTTCGATACCCCGCCGCCGTCCCTGGAAGAAGTGGGCGGCTACCGCGGCATAGGTATGAACGGGAGCGAAAATATGCCGGAGCGCTATTATGTCAAGAAGGCTTCCAGCCAGTCCGACAGCCTCCTTCAGACGGCCCGCGCAATTGACGAAAACTTTGCGGAAGTTTTCCGCATTCTTCAGGAGAAGACAGACAGCATACCCCCGCTTTCCCTGCCGCTCAACAATATGTCTTATGTGCAGGTGGGTGCCTCCGTGGGCCTCAAGCACAACCCCATCTA
>JAEEQI010000201.1 GCA_016285215.1 Bacteroidales bacterium
GGACCATCTCCTTGCCGCTTTCCGGGGAATAGGCGCGGGAACCCTTGGCGTACAGCAGACGCAGGAAGTCGTAGATTTCCGTGATGGTGCCCACCGTAGAACGCGGATTGTTGCCGGTGGTCTTCTGTTCTATGGCAATGATGGGGCTCAGGCCGGTGATTTCTTCCACTTCCGGCTTTTCCAGGATGCCCATAAAGTGCTTGGCGTAGGTGGAGAGGGTGTCCATATAGCGGCGCTGGCCCTCTGCGTAGATGGTGTCAAACGCCAGCGAGCTCTTGCCGCTGCCGCTGAGGCCGGTAACCACCACAAATTCCCCTCTGGGGATGTCTACGTTGACGTTTTGCAGGTTGTTGGCCCGCGCACCCCGCACCTGTATGTACTCCTTGTCTGCCATAGAGTACAAAGATACTAAACTTATCTCAATCTTTGATAGGCCAGCCTTTCGGCCCCGGAGGCAATGTAGATGATGCCGCAGTACTGGAATCCGTATTTGGCCAGGTTGTGCTGCATAATTCTGTTGTCTTTGTGGGTGTCTATGCGGATGTTGTCCGTGATGCCGTCCAGGTATTCCATCATAGCCTTGAACACCCCGTGCACGTTGGGATAGCTGGCAATGCGGTGCACCACATAGTAAGGCTTCTCGTCATCTATCCAGGCGCCGCCGTCAATGACCGCATAGGTGGGGTCCGGGGAAGGAATGCAGGCAAAGTAAGCCACAATGGAGCCTTCCTCTTCCATAACAATACCATAACCAGGGCCGATATCGCGGCGTACCATTTCCTCGGTAGGGTAGCCCTTGGCCCACTGGTTGGGGTTTCCGGAGGCCAGCATAATGCCCCGTCCTGCTTCCAGGACGGCCATAATGGCGGGGAGATCCTTCTCGGTGGCTTTGCGGAGCTGGAGCATAGATTATTCGGAGGGGAAGAGGCCGTACAGCTCGGCGTCTATCTTGTCCGTAATGAACTGGAAGTCTTCGGGTTTGTTCTCGAACTTGATGTCGTCTACGTCAATTACCAGGAGGCGGGACTTGTAGTCCTTGATCCAGTCTTCGTAGCGCTGGTTGAGGCCGGTGATGTAGTCAATACGGATGGAACGCTCATACTCACGGCCGCGCTTCTGGATCTGGGCAATGAGGTTGGGAATGCTGGAGCGCAGGTAGATGAGCAAATCCGGCGGGTTCACCAGCGACATCATCAGGTCAAAGAGGTCTGTGTAACTCTCGAAATCGCGGGTAGACATCAGGCCCATCGCGTGCAGGTTGGGGGCAAAGATGCGGGCATCTTCGTAGATGGTGCGGTCCTGGATGATCACCTCCTGGTGCTTGGAGATTTCCACCACGTCCTGGAAGCGCTTGTTGAGGAAGTAGATCTGGAGGTTGAACGACCAGCGCTCCATATCTTCGTAGAAGTCGGCCAGGTACGGGTTGTAGTCTACCGATTCGAATTTGGGCGTCCAGCCGTAGTGGGCGGCCAGCATCTTGGTAAGGGTGGTTTTTCCGCTACCGATATTTCCGGCGATGGCGATGTGCATAGTATTGTAACTTTAGAATAATCCGTATAATTCTGCGTCTATCTTGTCTGTAATCTGGGCAAAGTCTTCCTCGTTGTTGAGGAAGTCCAGATTGTCTGCGTCTATGGTGATGAGGCGGCCCTTGTACTCGGAGATCCACTTGTCGTATCTCTCGTTGAGGCCGGAGAGGTATTCGATGGAGATGGACTGCTCGTAGTCCCGTCCACGCTTCTGAATCTGGGCCACCAGGTGCGGGATGCTGCTCTTGAGGTAAATCATCAGGTCCGGCTCCTTGACCACTTCCATCATCACGTTGAAGGTGTCCATATAGGTGTTGTAGTCCCTTTCCGTGAGGTTACCCTGCGCGTAGTTGTTGGCCACAAAAATGTGAACGCCTTCAAAGAGGGTACGGTCCTGGATGATGACGTCGTTGGACTTGGAAATTTCCAGGACGTCGTGCAGGCGCTGCTGCAGGAAATACATCTCCAGGGCAAAGGACCAGCGCTTGATATCTGCGTAATAATCGGCCAGATACGGGTTGTAGGTAACGGACTCGAACTTGGGCGTCCAGCCGTAATGGCGGGCGAGCAGCGTGGTGAGCGTGGTTTTTCCGCTACCGATATTTCCAGCGATTCCTATATGCATGATTGTGTTCTACAAAGTTGGCAAAAAGTTAGTAAATTTGCAATGATAAGACAAAGCCTATGCTTCATTCCCGCATATTAACTTTCAACCCCCTGGGAACCAACTGTTCGGTCCATTGGGAGGAGGGCCAGGAGGCCTGCACGGTGGTAGATCCCGGTATGTCGTCGGACGACGGCGTAAAGGAACTCACGGACTTTCTTCAGAAGGAAGGCCTCACGCCCGATGCCATTTTCCTTACGCACGGCCACTTTGACCACGTGTGGGGCGTAGAGAAACTGCTCAAGGTTTTTCCCGTTCCGGTGTATATGCATCCGGCCGATAAGGGAATCCTGGCCGACGGCGCCTCCGTCTTCAAGGGGATGCAGAGCTTCAAGGTATTCCAGCACAACATTTCCACCACCGACATAGCCGACGGAGACGTCCTCACCTCCGGCGGAACGGAGTGGAAGGTGCTGCACACGCCCGGCCATACGCCCGGCGGCGTGTGCTACTATTCGGCCCTTAACAACCTGCTGCTCAGCGGAGATACCCTCTTTGCCGGCAGTATAGGCCGAACGGACCTGGGAGGAGGAGACTACGACGTGCTTATGCAGTCCATCCAGGAGAAGCTCCTCACGCTGCCCGGAGACACGGACGTGATTCCCGGTCACGGACAGCCCACCTCCATAGCCCAGGAAGGTATGCACAATCCTTTCCTTCAGCCTTTCAACGAACCCGAGGGAGACGCCCCGGAAGAAGGCATAGCCATTGAAGGAATATGAGCGTAATCTGGCTGGACAGCATAGATTCCACCAACTCCGAGGCCCTGAGACGGCTTCCGGAGCTCTCCGGCGGTACCGTTCTGGCCGCCCGGGAGCAGACGGCCGGCCGCGGCCAGCGGGGCAATACCTGGTTTTCGGCCCCCGGAGAAAACCTCACCTTTTCCATTGTTCTTAAGGACCTGCCGCTCAAGGCTCCCGAGGCGGTCCGGCTCAATTATATGACCTCGGTGGCCGTGGCGTCGTACCTGGAATCCCACGGCGTGGAGGCCGCCATCAAATGGCCCAACGACATCTATGTGAACGGCAAAAAGATTTGCGGTATGCTCATTGAGAACGTGCTGGGCGCGCAGGGAGAGGTC
>JAEEQI010000034.1 GCA_016285215.1 Bacteroidales bacterium
CGTCAAAGGTGGCGGGCACGGGCGTACCGGTAGGATACGGAAGGTCTATGCCCTGGTGCCGGCGGCCGTGACGGTAACCGTACAGGGAACGGGGCTTGACCACATTGGGGCAGCAGTATGAATCCAGCGTATCCACAATCCAGAGGGAGAAGCGGTCCGGCAGGGCGTCGGGCTCTTCCTTGTAGGGATTGACGGTAGTGGTGGACCAATACTCGGTGAAGGTGCTGTCTGCCGCTACCAGCTTGGGATCCTTGACATAGCGGTAGGTGCCGTTGTTATACAGGACCACCTTGACGGAAGGATTTCCGGTATCCAGGGTGTCTGCATAGGGCGTAGCACGGTTCTTAACGGAGGTTACGGTCTGACGGCCAAAGACGTGGCGCAGGGAATCGGCTTCCCGGTCCTGGGCGTGCAGGGAGAGGCTCAGGAGCGGGAGCAGGAGGATGGGGAGGATTCTTTTCATTCGCTATCGTTTGGCGCCAAAGCGGGTGGTAAGAATCTTCTCGGTCTGTGCAATCTTCTCCTGCAGAAGGGCTTCGGACGTGGCCTCGCAGATAAAGCGGAGGTAAGGCTCCGTATTGGAAGGACGGATGTTGAACCACCAGTCCGGGAACTCGATGCGATAGCCGTCGAAGTCCATGAAAGCCGTGGCTTTTTCGGCCTGCATAAAGTGCTCCTTAAGGGCATCCATGGCGCCCTGCTTGTCTTCCAGGCGGAAGTTGATTTCTCCGGAGTTCTTGTAGCGGACAATCTCTGCGATGGCCTGGCTCAGGGTCTTGCCCTCGCTCTTGAGGTCCTTGACAATGTTGAGCAGGATGATGGAAGCCAGGAGGCCGCTGTCGCTGTAGAAGAAATCGCGGAAATAGTAGTGACCGGCCAGTTCCCCGCCCCAGACTCCGTCAATCTCACGGAGTTTCTTGGCGGCAAAGGCGCGGCCCACCTTCCAGGTTTCCATAGTGCAGCCCATAGGGGTCAGGTACTCACCCACGGCCTTGGAGGAACGGATATCCTGCAGGACGATGCCCTTCAGGCCCCTTTTACCCACGAAATAGCGGCCCATAAGGGCAATCATAAGGTCCGGGCTGATGAACTGGCCCTTCTCGTCTATGAACATCACGCGGTCTGCGTCTCCGTCGTAGATGACACCGGCATCGGCCTTTACTTCCTTTACTTTCTCTTCCAGGGGGAAGCAGTTCTTTTCGATGAGCGGGTTGGGCTCGTGGTTGGGGAAGCGGCCGTCCAGGGTGTCGAACAGATAATGGATGTTCTTGCCCGTGCCGAAGATCTCCTTGGCAAAGAGGTTGGCCATACCGTTGGACAGGTCCATGGCTATGGTGAGGTCGCTGTAGTCCTTGACGAACTTGCGCATAAAGGCCAGGTAATCGGCCAGGATCTCTTTCTGGAACAGGCCGCCCCGAAGCGCTGCTACAGGGGTGGGTCTGCCTTCATCGATCCAGGCCTTGATCTGACCCAGACCGGCGTCGTAACCCACGGCCTGGGCGTCCGTGGTGGACACCTTCATTCCGTTGTATTCGGCCGGATTGTGGCTGGCGGTAATCTGCACGGAGGCGTCGAAGCCGTAGTTGGCCGTGCCGAAGTATACCATAGGGGTAGAACTGAGGCCGATATCATAGACGTCCGCTCCGGCATCGTTGATGCCGCGGATGACGGCGTCGCGAATCTCGTCCGAAGAGACGCGGCAGTCCCGACCCAGCAGTACTTTATTGGTTTTCAGAAGGATAGGGATGAAATACCCCACTTTATATGCAGTATCCAGGTTCCAGTCTTTTCCCCAGACGCCGCGGATGTCATATGCGTGAAATGCGCCCATAGTATTCGGTTTTAGTCAACTCACAAAGATACAAAAAAACCAATTATCTCAGGTACTTCTGTTTCATCATTTCCTGGTCTTCAGCGGTGAAGCCGAGGGCCTTTTCCAGATAAGACTGGAGGGAGCCGTACCGGGCATCGATCAAATCCAGCGTGCTCTCAAAGTTTTCCACGTTCACGCCCACCATAGAGCGGATGAAGCCCAGTTCGGGTTCGGAACCGCCCTTTTCAATGACCTTGGCCGAAAGGGCCTCGATGGCCGGAGCGTAGGAAACATTGGACAGGGCAAAGTCCTCTACGATGGTTTCCCGGCTGGCGCCCAGGGCGGCCAGGACAAAGGCCGATCCCCATCCGCAGCGGTCCTTCCCCTGCGAGCAGTGCCAGAGTGCTCCGCCATCGGCCTCCAAAACGCCGCGGAGGAATTCTCCGTAACGCTTCTGCGAGGTGGTATCCATCACGATGGCCGGGTACAGGCGGTTGGCCATCTCCTGGGCCTTGGGATTAAAGGCATACGAGGCCAGGGCGTCCATGAGGTTGGCCGACTGCACCGTGGTGCTGTCGGCACGGCCGGAGGCAAAGGCGGCGAGGAAAGCCTGCGGAAGGGTGGAAAGCCAGGTGTTGGTAACCCCCTCTATCTCCCGGTCGGGCTTGGAACTGCGCTCCTTGTCAAAACGGAAATCGAAGACATTGCTGAGACCGAAACGGCTCTTGAGAAGAGCGACGTCGGCATCTGAAGCCTTGGAGAGTTCTCCGGAGCGCACCAGTTTTCCCCAGCGGATGGTGCGGCCGTCCTGCATCTCCAGCCCTCCCAGTTCCCGGGCGTTTTCTATGCCGTCAAAAGTTAGGATTCTGTCTTTGGGGGCCGGATGACAGGCCGACAGGGCAAGGGCGGGAAGCAACAACAGACTTACGACAGGTTTCATAGGTCACAGATTCTATATTCCTTTCATGGATGGATTTCTTTGACATAACAGGCTACCAGGCCGTATGTAATGGTGGGACGGATCCAGATCTCTACCATCATATAGTTGCTGGTCTCATCGATGGGCTCCATATAGATGACGATGTTATAGATGATCGCCAGGAGCATGTCAATGATGAAAATCATCCACAGGTTGCCCTTGGAATAGGTTTTCCAATCCTTCCGGGCATAGAAGAAGGTGAGCATCATGACCAGTGCCACCGCAAGGACCAGGCAAGCCAGGTGGAGGGGATAATTGGCAATCTGGGGAGGGAAGAGGATGTCCCTGAGCAGAACCGTGGTGCCCACACAAACCGTACACCAATAGTAGAACTGTTCCTTGCTTATGCGGTACTCAAAGAAATACATGCCCATCATCACCAGGCAGGCGATGTAGAACAAGTTGAGTACCAATTCGGGCCAAGTCTGCGACAGGCCGAAGTGCAGCACTCCGTACAGTATGATTACCACAGATAGAATAGCGGCAACTGCGGTGATCCCGATATCGAAGATCTCCGATTTCTTCTTGAATCTTATTTCCATAGCTTTAGTGTTAAGCTGGTTGGTTAGTTATTCAACTATGCAAGATAAGAAAAAAAACACGAAAAAACAAATCCCGACGCCTCTGCGGCCATGGAGCTCTTCGAGACCGAGATGAGCAAATAGTTTATGTAGGCCAAATCTGCCTCATTACACACTTTTTTCTGCATCATTTCCTCAAATTTGATGCAGATAATTATAAAATGCGGCAGAAAAAAGCTATCTTTGCACTATAATAATGATGCACTATGCATGAGTTTGATTTCATAAACCGCCCCAAAGACCTCCTCACTCCGGAAGTCGTTAGCATCCTGACACGCCTCCATGAATGCCGTGGCAGGCAGGAGCTTTTTATAGAAGCTGAAGCAGATGTGTTCACGGCTTTGCTGGAGGTAGCGAAAATCCAGAGTACCGGTGCATCAAACCGCATCGAGGGCATCTATACTACGGACGAGCGCCTTAATGCTATTGTCCAGGACAAAGTCAAGCCTCGCAACCGCGACGAGGAAGAGATTTCTGGCTATCGCGATGTTCTGGCCACCATCCATGAATCCTATGAATATATAGCGCCGCGTCCCAACAACATCCTCCAGCTACACCGGGACCTCTATTCCTTCAGCAGCAGTTCTGTGGGAGGCGTATATAAGAACTCCGACAACATCATCGCAGAAAAACGCTCTGATGGAACGAAGTCCGTACGCTTCCGCCCGGTGCCGGCCTTCCAGACGGCCGATGCCATACTGAACCTCTGCACCAGATACAACGAGGCCATTGAAGCCGGAACTTACGACCCGCTCCTTCTTATGCCGATGTTCATCTTGGACTTCCTCTGCATCCACCCATTCAATGACGGAAACGGCCGTATGAGTCGCCTCTTGACACTCCTGCTGCTGTACCGCGCCGGATTCATCGTGGGCAAGTATATCAGTATCGAGATGCTCATCGAGAAGAGCAAGGATTCCTACTACGAGGCTCTGCAGTCCAGTTCCCAGAACTGGCATGAGAACGGCAACGACTACCTTCCTTTCCTCAAATATATGCTGGGCGTGGTGGTCAAGGCCTACAATGAATTCGAAGACCGTGTTGCATACCTGCGTCACCGGAAAATGTCCAAGGCCGATCGCATCAAGGACCTCATCGAGAAGACGCCCGGGAAGATTTCAAAGAAGGAAATCGCCCAGGCCTGCCCGGATATCAGTGTTACCACCATCGAGCGCACCCTTGCGGAGCTTGTAGCCAGCGGTTTTATAGATAAAATCGGTGTTGGGCGCTCTACAACCTACGTTAAGAAGTAACGTTGAGATAGAAACTGATTCTTCCATTTTGGAGGCCGGAGGCCGACAGGGCCTGCAGGCCCGCACCGCCGCTTCTGCGGCGGACCCCCTCCCCGAGGGAGGGGGCTGGGGGGGGAGGGGTAACGTGGGAAGAGGTTCACCTCTACGAAAAAAGGGCTCCCGAAGGGCCCTTTTTTAAGGTGGAGGTGAGCGGACTCGAACCGCTGTCCAAACGTCGCACCAGGCGGCTTTCTACATGCTTATCCTGCCTTTGGTTTTCGTGATGAGCCAGCCGGAAGGCGGGCAAACTCACCCTTAGCCTTTAAGTCTTAGCCGGATTTAGAGGCGTCCTCCGGAGCAGCCTCAAATGGATGATACCCCTTGAGGGGCCCTTAAGAGGCGGAAGGGCCGAGGGATACTCGTCGGCCTCGCAGCCTTGGCGAGGCGGATTAAGTTAATTTGCTTGGCAAATTAAGCAGCGAGTGCGTAGTTGTTGTTGGCAACTAATTGTTTGAAGTCTGAGATTTACGGGCAAGGCTTCCACGCCCGACATGCTTACCGTCCAGCATCAGCGCTGTCAAAACCAAAACACCCCCGCTTGACGTAAATGCAAAGATAAGGATTTTTTAATTAACTTTGCAAGTATGAGAAAAAGCCTCATACTCCCCGTGTTGCTGCTCTCGATGCTCTCCTGTGCTTCGGTCCGGCGGGCTACTCCCATTGCCAGGGAGGACGTCAAGACCTATCCCGCAGGAAAGGCCGATGAGAAGAACCAGCCCCGGCAGGAGAAGAAGGCTTCGGCCCAGTCAGAGAACTATCCCACTAAACAGACTCCGGCACCGGATGAACCGGCCCCTAAACGCAAGCTGCCGCTCTCTCAGCAGGTAATCGATTATGCCCGCACCTTCACGGGTACGCCGTACAGATTGGGCGCCTCCGGTCCCAGCCACTTTGACTGTTCGCACTTCACCACCCACGTCTTCAAGAAGTTCGGTTATACCCTCACTCCTTTCACCCAGGCCCAGTACAAAGAGGCCCGGGAAGTCCCGTCCTACGCAGATATGCAGGTGGGAGATCTGGTGTTCTTTGGCAAACGCGGCAGCGTCCGGGACATCGGTCACGTGGGCATTGTAGTATCTCTTAACCGGGAAAACGGCAGCTTCAACTTCATTCACGCCTCTACATCCAAAGGCGTCACGGAAGACAATTCCAACCAGCCCTACTTTATGATGCGCTACGTGGGTGCCCGCCGGGTTTTGCCGGATGAGTAGGCTTTCATAGCTTATTTTGTAATGGTAACGGGAAGGTCCTCACTGCCCCAAGACGTTACGTTCAGAGTAAAGTTAAGTCGGCTGGCATCTCCGGTAGGAAGGGTACCCAAAAGGTTGTTGGTCTTGCCGGCTTGCAGGGTAGCGCTGGTGGTTTTGGTGTATTCCTGGCTGTAATCATCCACACTCAACGTATAATTGATGGTAAACGTATAGGTGCCCGGAATGCACCAGGCATCATTGGCCACGGTAGGGGAAAGGGATACCGCTTCTCCGGCGCTGGTCCCAGACCAACTTTGAGTCAGTATGTTGTAGGTTCCGGTGGTAAGGGGTGTAAAGGAAATGGAATTAACTACGGCATTATATCCGCTGGGAGCACTCAGGTTAATGGTTCCTACCCGGGCCAGGATATGATCGAAGTTAAGGAAGTTGGGTTCCTCATAATCGGCTGTAGGTATGTATGCACAGATGACATCCGTGTCGGTGTTAACCGCTACAGTTCCGCCGTTCTCCGAAAATTCAAGGGGTACATTGCTGGCATAGAAATGGTACTGAGGGTCCACGCTGGGCCACCATTTTCCTCCCAAATAAACGGTTCCCGACCTGGTGAAATGCACACTGGTCCATTTGGCCGTTTCGCTTCCCGCATCTCCCGTTGTGGCCGAGGCATAAAAACCGGTCTGTTTCAGTGAATTGCCATCTACAACGGTGGCTTTGGTCTCCTCATCGGCCACTGTAAACTGAATCTGCTTACCGTGGAAGGGGACTATTTGCGCAGTAAGGTCTTGCCGGTCCAGAAATTCCTGATGAGCCGATTCCCGGGCTGTAACAGAAATGTTCAAGGTGGTTTCCCCCTCTTCGAAGGCTTTGTAATTCAGCTCAAAAAGCTCGGTTGTTCCCGTAAGAGCCTCAAAGGTCATGCTCTCTCCGTTTTCGCTTTGAACGGTCAGGTCCCAAAGGTTGACTCCAGGACCCTCCACCAGTACGGCCAACTCGGGATACTTTAGCCCCCTTTCATCCATATAGCCGTCCTGGATATCGAGCGTCAGTGTGTAATCGTTAATGTCAAAGGACACGGGATTCTCACAGGATACTCCACCCAGTGAGAGAAGGCCAGTCATGATGACCGGCAAACTTTTTTTGAACAATTTTTTCATGGTGCAAATGATTTGTTATTAGTGTTTTATTGAAAATTGAAAATGGGAAATGCTCGTTTTTAACAGTGTTCGGGATGGTCGGTTCCTTAGAGTTTCTCTATCTTTCGTTCAAAAAAACGGTATTATGAGAAACTTGTCATTATTGCTATCCGTCGGGGCCCTTCTGGCCCTGGTTTCCTGTAAAAGAGACAACCCCAAACCCTTGGATCTTCCGGGACAGCCTTTTGATGCCTCGCTTACCGAAGTCCGCTCTTCCAAAACCTTCCATTGGCAGGTCCTTCAGGATGACGGCGGCCATTGGATTACAGACAATGGGGAAGAATCCATCCGTACGCTTTATGTCACGGCCTACAACAGCCCGGTTGTGCTGGAAACTACGGCCGAGGTGAATATAGAATCTTCCGATGCCAAGGTTATAGCCGTGGTGCGAAAGGAAGAAGGAAACAACCGCATCTTTCATCTTGTCTATAAGGGGGAAGGCCAAACCACCATCCGTTTGTGGAACGGTACCGGAGCCGGAGAGGTGTCCAAGTCTTTTGACATCTGCGGCAGGGAGTACGTAGCTTTGGAGGGCATCCTTTTCACTTACGGCGGAGAGCCGCTTCCCATTAAGCATTATACTACCTCCCGCCCTCCGCTCCTTTGCAAGTTCCCGGAAGATGATGCTAACGAGGATAAACCCCGTCCCGGAACAACGGATTTCTCTCTCATCCCTTATGCCAAGCCCATGAAATGGGACGTGGAAACCTGGACAACGATAGTTGATCCCGACCAGGGTACCCTTCTCACTTTCGAAGGCCTTATCCCGGAGAATACCTCTTTCCGTACGGTCGAATCCTTTGAGAGTGAGTGGGAATGCATCCCCAACCGGCTCAAGAATATGATCCATTACGGGGTTGTGAAGGAAGGGGAATACGAGGGCAAGTGGCCCAATGTCCAGGACTCTCCCAAGGATGTTTCCGAGTATATAGGAGCCGAGATGTGGATTGCCTGCTGTAACGGCAGATTTTACATGGCATCCCTGAAATTCTCGGCTCCTGCTGCCAAATACTTTTATCTCTATCATGCGATGGAAGATTATGAGGAATAGCACGGGCTAGAATCCGTTTTCCTGGCCAAAGTAGTAGACTCGGCCCCTTACGCCGCTTCCTCCTTCCGAGCCTCCCATCAGATAAAGGACAAAGAGCTTGCTGCTGTCTCCGGTTCCGTGCGAATATCTTTTTTCCGATCCGGACGGATCAAAGTACAAAATGGTGGGCGAATAGCGGTAGAAAGCATCCGGTAACATAGCATTCAGATCGCTGGATTTCTTAAATAAGAAGGGGGCCGTTGTTTCGTACAGGAATTCGCGAAGGGCCGAAGGCGTATTGATAGCACGATGTCCGGCAATACCCCAGCTCACGGTTCCGGAACGGCTTTCCGTCTCATTGATGATACCGGCAGTGATCGCAGATTGATAGGCTAAGAACACTCCGCCATAGATCTCTTCCTGCGGTTCCGTAATGGTATGACCTTCAAAGATAAAATTCATAGCGGGAAGGTGATTCCCAACCGGAGCCCACAGGGAAGCGCTGAAGCACCAGTCTGCCGATGCGAGATTGGAGGCATAAGGCCCGGTACCGGTGGGATGGTAGGGCTCCGGTGCATAGGCCACGGGCCAAATGTAGATATGCAGCCGCATCCAGGCTTCGGCAATCTTGCATTCCAGGTAGGAATGGTCGTGGATATTATGGATACGCATCAGCATATTGATCTTTCCGGCACCGTGTGTAGTTATATCGCTCTTGGTTTTCCCCTTCATGCCGTAAATCATGGTCCATTCGGAGCGGGGAGCATTGGAAACAACCCGGAAGGCCGTACCCTGAATAGAAGAGGGCGTAGAGGCCGAAACCCCGGTGGGCGCATCATTCCAGGCATCATTGGACGTGTTATAGGCTCCACCTATGACAAAGGAGTAGTTGTACTCGGAAAGCTGCCGGTCCATGTCCGTTGTATCATAGAACCTTAAGTCACGGGCATACAGATAATCGTAGAGGCGCTTTTTGTCGTAGTTTATGTGATCCGTTACATCAACAATCAGAGACCAGGTACTGGGATTAAAGTCGGCCGAAGTCTTATACAGCGGATGTGACGGATCTATGGAGCAGATGTTGCCCAAGTAGTTGTTGGTTCCGTCAAACAGGGTGTTGAACGTTACGTTTCCCTCATTGGCAACTACGGGATTCTGGATATTCAGAGTAGCGTTATCGGTCGGCTGAGGCGGATTGTAACCCGCTCCGGACGTTTTCCAGCCGTAGTTGGGCGTTTCTCCGTGCATATTGGGCGTGCAGTAAAGGGTATAGTCATCGAGAACGGTACCCACGGCACCCGAAAGGATGTTCTTCCAGGGATTCCACGCTTGGTAGACTGTGGAATGGATACCCCTGTCGGAAGCGTGACCGCGCATGGACAAGTGGGCCTCATCAACCGTGAACGAAAAGCCGGAAGGGGACAGGCCGTTGTACGTGGTAATATAGGTATTGATATTAAAACTTCCGTCGGATGTGTTGAGCGTGCGGGCAAAGCCCAGTTTGCCTTGCTCACAACTGGCTTCGGGTGCCAGCAATTCTTCTACCAGGGCCAGTTGGAGCTGGTTTCCGGTGGCCAGCTCGTTTTCGGTGATGATCATTCTGGTGCCGGATTTTTGAGGTACGGCATCGCCGGTGCTGGCGTAGTAAGTGAATTGAAGATTCACCGAGGCATCAACATAAGTAGTCCACAGGTTAGTACATTCAAACCAGGGTACACGGCTCTCCAGGGATACATCGCACCTCCTGTCGCCATCTGCGTCGGTAATGTATATGGCATCTTCGAGGCTGGTGAAGGCATCTTTCAGAGAAACGGTAGCGGTACCGTCTCCGTTGTTGTCCAGGCGGATTTTGGATTGGTAGCCGTCCTTGATATGGAACACGCCCTCTGCCGAGAGATTTCCGGTATACGGGTCCACGCAGCGCAGAAGGCCTCTTTGGGCCACGTGATTGGGTATGCCGTCGTCCTGCCAGTTGAATTGGAAGGGAAGGTCTTCGATATCCAGTTCCAGGCCCTCGCTGTGCAAGACTCCGTCTATGGTATGCAGGCCGAATCGGTGCCGCAGGGCTGCATCATCGGTAGTGACGGTAGCGGCGGAAGAGGCATAGAACTGGAGCTGCAGGGCTTTTTTCCCTCCTACCGTAACCGTACCCAGGCACTGGACGGAAACCCCATTGGCCACGGTATAGCTGTCGCTGCTGCCGTCGTGTCCCGAGAGGGTAGTGCCGTTGCCGGTGAGGTACCAGCCGTAGGGGTAGGAAGTGATGTCTTTTCGGCCCGCGGTCCCGCTGCCTGCGGCTATGTCAAAGTAGGCGTAGGCTTCACCGCCGCCTTTCTTGTGGATCTTCAGGTAGTTGATGGAGTTTCCGTCGGCATCCAGGAAAGCCAGTCTCCGGCCGTCGTTCCAGTCGTTTCCCCGGTCTATGCGCCAGCCATCGGCCTTCCAGGCAAAGCCGTCCCAGGTCAGGCCCAGGGTGGCGGTGTACCTGTGGTTGCGCTCTATGGAGAAGTCGTTGGTTTCGTTGGAGCCCAGGTAGCCGCGGTAGACCAGGCTGCCCGATACGCCGTCGGCCTGTCCGTTTTTGGCCGAAACATATTCCAGGAAGGTGAGCCGGCCTTTCTGCGGAAGGGCCTCGATGGCATCGTTGTGGGCCGATTTGTCGGCCTGCACGGCAGCACGGGAGAGCAGCCGTCCCTGGCAGTTCTCGGGGACGTAGAGGGTAATATCTCCCGAATCCATATTCCAGGATTCGTTGGCGGAAAATTCGTAATAGTCCGTGTCCCCGGAAAACACATCGTTGTCGGTAAGGGCCAAAGAGCCTCCGGTTCGGAAAGGATAGAGTCCCCGGGCAACCTGCCTCAGGTGAATGGAGGCCGATTGCAGGACGTGGGCCGCATCGCCGCCGGTGATACCCGATTTGTCAATGCGGACCTTCACCTGCGCCATCAGCCGCTCCAGGGAAATGGGAATCTCTAACCGGGATCCTTCGGCCACCTGCTGCGCACTTACGGTGCGGCAGGCCGCCATAGGGATGGCTGTAATCTGGTTGTAGGGTGGTACTTCGTAGCGGAATTCGGTCATATTGAAGCCTGTTTCCGTGCGGGGAATGTCGCTGAGGATATTGCCCATATTTCCCACGGCGTAAAGGGTGTAGTCCCTTCCGGCCGGCATCCTCCATTCTATGGAGCTGATTTGGGGATTCTGTGTAAAGTCAAAGTACTGGTAGCGGAAATAGCCGTCTTCGCTGGTCAGGAGCACGAAGGCATTGTCCAGCCGGTTTTCTATACCGTCCGGAAGAATGCTTTTGGTGCTGGCTTTCCTTACCAATGTAAATTGCATTACGCAGTCATCCTTGGATGGGCTCAGGGCTGGCTCCCGTGCGTTTTCCCGGTTGCAGGAAAGGGCCAGAAGGCCGGCAAGAAGGGCCAGGGAATAAGTAGAGAGTCTCATAGTTATAGCGTTTTAAACGTCAAACAGCAGGTGTTCTCCTTTCTCCCAGGTATTCACCGTTATTTGGAACTGGACCTGGGTGTAGTCAAATTCCAAATACACGTCGGAGAGGTTCTTCTCCTCCCAGGAAAAGTCTGCCTGTTGCCGGAAAAGGGTCCAGAGATTGAACGAATCCACCAGCCCTTCTTCCTGGCCCAGTTCCGGGATGCCGTACAGCTCCAGGGTGAGGGACCGGTCGGCCTGACGGGGAACGGTAAAATGGAATACGCCCTGCGCTTCTTCCTCGGGCTCGTAATGGAAATCTCCTTTGACGGGGATTCCCGTAGCGGCATCAATGCCTACGGTATTCCCGGAAACGCAAAGGTGGAAGGGGATACGTCCGTGGGCTTTCTTGAATACGTCGTAGTTCACAAACCGAAGGGTTACCCGGGTGAAGTCTTTCACAAATTCCACCGGAATCAGCACGGACTCCTCCCGGGCCGGAATCTTCTCGTAGGCAAAACGGAACAGGGGAATGTAGTTTTCTCCCCGGTCCACCACCCAGCAGAAATCGCCTTCCCTGCGGGCGCCTTCATACCCCATCACGCCGTATCCCATCACCGAGTCCGACTTCTTGACCTTCAAATAGAAGGACTGATCCTGAATGTCGGTTACCATTGTGGTGTCGGCCTCCAGGAACAGGGCCTCCGGCTGCGAGTAGGCTGCAATATGGACGTGGTTCACCCCATCAAAGGCCTCGGCGTTCTCAATGTCGAAAAGCAACAGGCTGGGACAGGTTTGGCGGTTTTCCAGTACCAGATTGTGGCAGGAAAGAAGGAGGCTCCCGACCCCCAGCAGCGTGATGAGGCGTTTCATAACTAGAGTTCGTAGGTGAGTGTGGTATGGCCGCCCCACTGACCCACGGTTACGTTGGCGGTAACCTTGCCGTACTTGGGACGTTTGTCGGGCTGGTCGGAAATGCCGCCTGCCATAGTAATGGTTATGTTCTCAATGTCGTAGGTGTGGTTGCTCTCAATGGCGTTCACCTCGGACGACTTGGGGATGTCAAAGCAATAGTAGGACTCCTCTACGTGGGCAATATTATCCCCCGAACCACGGCCGGCGGCCCCACGGATGTATCCGTGCAGGATGAGACGGGTCAGTCGGACATTAGGGGAGGATGTGGTTTTGTCATTGGCTGCCGGAGAGACGTTGGGATACACGTAGAAGTAGCGGTTGAGGTCTTGTGTGCCCGTAGTGGGTCCTATGGTCAGGTTCAGGTTTCCGCGTTCTCCCAGAAGTTCCTTGGCTGCGGCCGGAGTTTCATCATTCCAGGTTTCCATATTGTACCAGTAGGCATTGGAACTATTCAGTTCGTCCGCGGAGCGCGGTGTACCGTTCAGGGTTACGGTGTTAATGGCATTGAGAACGTAGACTTCCTTGATGTCCAGGTAGCATCCTTCCAGAGAGGTGTTGGTAAAATCCACATTCACGTTTCGGATAGAGATGCGGGCTCCCAGGCGCTGAACGGTGATACCTACCTGGGTGGCTGAGCCTAAGGAAGCGGCGGCATTGTATTCCGTCACCTCCGTTTTGCTGTTTCCAACCATTACCAGATGGGTGGGTGAGTTCTCTTCCAGCCTGGAGTAGTGGCTTATTAACTCGTCCTCGTTCTCAAAAGCCAGCCTGGGTGCATTGACCAGGGCCCAAACTTTCTTTTTGCCCACATAGGTGTTGAGGGTAACGGAGGTGCTTCCGTCGGCCACCCACTTGTCGGTCTCCTTCACATTGAGAGCCAGATTGGTATTGTCAACGTTTTTGAATACGAAGATTTGCAGGGTGTTCACCTTGTATTCGTCCGTGGAACCGCCCGGGGTCTTGGTGTCCGGACTCCCCGGAACAAACAGGTTTACGAACAGTGTTCCGCTGGGCATTTCCGGTTGCTTGTTTTCAATCTCTTCGGGAAGGGTGTTTTGCTGGCAGGAAAGAAGGGCTCCCACAGCAAGGCAGGATAGGATGAATTTTCTCATAATGAATGGTTTTAATAGTTGTTTTCGTTTTGTTCCTGGTTAAGTCCGTAGCGCTGGATGAGCACGTTGATTTCCGGATCCAGGTTTCCCCGGAATACATAGGAGCGGTCTTCGTGACAGGCGTTGAGGTACGATTGGACGGCATTCTGGTCGTCTCCCTTGCGGGCATACAGCAGCGCCATCATATACTGCACCTGGGGAGTGGGATCCAGGTCTTTTAGGATGTCCATAGCCGAAGCATTGTAGTCCAGCGACACATAGGCAATGGCGGTATTGTAGTCCTTGTATTCTTTGAGCAGGGACAGGGCCTTTTCATACTCCCTTTCCTTCAGGGCTTCCAGGCCTGCCATATACGTGCTGTCCACTTCGGTGGTGTGAACCGTGTCCTTGACCATTCCCTTGCGGTGCAGGTGAAAATCAAAGCGTACGGTTCTCAGGCGCGGGTACAGGCTCTCCCTCAGATAGCGGTAGCAGGCGAGTCCCTGGAGTTTCCGCTCCCTTTCGTCGGGGTCTTCGATGGACCGGAATTCCGTGTATTTGTCTTTATCGGCCTGCTTGAGCGTGCTGTCCTTTTGTACCAGGGCGTCCAGCATAGTCCAGTTCTCGGCGTCGTAGTGGGGGAGGAAGCGGATGGGCGTGCGGGCCTTTTCCTTGAAGCTGTTGTCCAGGGAGAGCACCACGCCGCGGCTTCTGCGCAGGGAGTCCTCCCGCCGTTTCAGGAAGCTCTGGTAGTGGTTGGAAACGGACTGGGATCGCTGCACGGACAGTTTCCGGTTGGTCTCCCAGGTTCCTTCTGGAGAACACGACGCCGTAATCACAATGGAGTCTAAATCAAATACTTTGTCTTCCACCAGGCTCACCAGATTCTCCTTGATTCGGCCCATTTCTTCCAGGTTGTTGCCCAGTTTTTCCCGGATGTCGGTCTTTCCTTGTTCAAACTCAATGTAGCAGGCGGTGTTGGCCTGGACGCTCCGGCTTATTACCTTGGTCTTGTAGCGGATGCGGTTATCCGTGAGCGTGCTCAAAGAACTGATATAGAAGGTGAGGGGATCACTTGCGGGAACCCTGTATATTACCTGCCCGTCCTGGAGAATCTCTCCGCCCAGCACTACGGATGCCTTGCGCATCTTGGGCCGGACCCGGATGGTTTGCACGTACTCGTAGGCAATATCGCCTCCTACCTGCATAATCACCGTGTCCAGACGAAGCCCCTCCGAAACAATGGGAGCTTTGACATACTGGCGGAACACTTCGTCTTTCCTTTCCACCTTTCGCCGGTTCAGCTTTACCCGCAGATTGTTGGTGTAATGCTCCAGCGCCTTCTGTTCGGTAATGCCAAAGGCCGAAGTGAAGCTGCTGTCGGAGACAAAACTGCTGTCGGTACGGAACCGGTAGATGGCGGGGATGTTGCGCCGGAGGAAGTTTTCAAGCTGCCTGCGGTCTACAAAGTGCAGCGAATCGGCAGCAATGGATTCCAGAAAGCGCCGGTACTGTTCATATCCTTTCAACTGGGCTTTCCGGTATCCATTGCCGGTAATGAGGACGGGCTCCAGGCGGATACTGTCCTCCAGGACAAACAAGTCAGGGTAGAAACGCAGCTGCCAGTCGCTGTCCTGCATCTTTTCCGGCACCAGAATCTGGAAGCGAAGGTCTACGCTGCCGCCTCGTTCCGCCACATTGCGGAACCGCGCGGTGACCCTGGCGGCGTCCAAGGTTTCGTGGGCCACCATTTCTCCGTTCTCATCTTTGACGGCTTTCATAATGATAACCTCACGTCCTTCCGGATCCACCACCACCAGGGTATCTCTTTGGACCGGAGCCCCCACATCCAGTGTCGGAAGTTCCCGTTCCTCGCTCAGCGATAACTGCGCCGTCACCTGT
This sequence comes from Bacteroidales bacterium, assembly GCA_016285215.1. The sequence continues at coordinate 15,440 of JAEEQI010000034.1, forward strand.
CCCTCCCGGATTTGTCTCAGATGGGAGGTCGGGGCACAGGCTGCGGGAACCAGGAGCATAGCTGCCAGAAGACAGCGATGGAATGCTGCGTTCATAAGTCTAGTCTCTTTGGGGTTGCATCTGGTTGTTCTCGTCCTTCTGGATGAGTCTCACGGTATGGGCCACAACGTCCATAGTGGTGCGTTCTTCGCCGGTCTGCGAAGTATACTTGCGTGCGCGCTGGCGTCCAATAACGTGTACCCACGCGCCCTTCTGGATGCTGTACAGGTCGGTAATGGAGTCGCGTCCGGCCCAGGCCGATACATTGAACCAGGTGGTCTCGATGATGGAGTTGCGGTCCTTGTCAATGGTGCTGTACTCGGTGACCACCGCAAAGTTGCAGACCTGGCTGTCGTTGATGTTGTTCACTTCGGCGCGGCCAACCACGCCTTTGAGCTCAATCTTGTTCAAAAATTCCATAACTTACTTTAATTATAGCGTTAAACCTGGGCCGCAAGTGGCTCTCTGGCCACAAGCCCCGGAAGCAAAGTAAGGGTGGAATTGCCGCGTTTCTTTTTAAGACTGACCCGTCAACTGCAGATTTTGCTGTTTTTTACGCTGATTGTTGGTTTTCCCTGTTGTATCACAAGAAAAATCGCTCATCGTAAAAATCATTTTTACTCTTCGTGTTTCTTGTTGTAAAAGCAAAACAGCAAAACTTTTGGAAATGATTTTTACGATGCTTGGAATTGCCTGTCTGTTTTTACACCTTTGCCAAAAACCGTCCTATGCCCTACGTCCTCAGATACTTGAACATCCAGGCCCGCTGTCTTCAGTGCGGCGGCGAGATCCCGCTCACGGGCCGACCGGACCGGAAGTTCTGCTGCAGGGACTGCAAAAACCAGTATCACAACCGTCAGCGCCGCTATCCTCCCAGAGAAGAGCTGGAAGGAGCCGTTCTGCACATTCTGAAAACCAACCACACCATCCTGGACCGTTTGCGCAGGATGGGCGTAAGGACCATAGATCTGGCCACCTTGTCCCAGTTGGGCTATGACGCCCGTTTCGTAACCTCCTATTTGCGACTGGGCCGCCGGAGTATCTTCACCATTTTCGATCTCCAGTTCGAAATGACTCCCTCCAAAATCAAGCGCCTCACCAGCATCTGTATGCCCGACCCCACCACTCCTTAACCCACCATCCTCAGGATTACCAATCCCGTGTGCAGTAGACGTACACAAAAAGCGAACGAATACTGTCCTCTGCCCCGGGATCTCTCGCCCATATCCGTATTTAGCGCTGGCGGTTAAGTTGATGATTGTGTGATTGTTAGCAATTTGAACCCCTGTTATCAATAGGGGGTTCATTCGTTTATTTTATTGTTTGTCAGTCATTTAAGTGCCAGCGCACAAACATTAGTGACCGGAAGGGAGAGCCTCCGGAAGGCGTAGCCGCCCATGGCTCGTGAATGGGAGGGGCCCGCCGCGAAGCGGTGGGAGGGATAGGACCGAAGGTCCGTACCTTCAGGAGGCTCTCCCTGGAGGGCACGTTTGAATCCAATGAAATAATAGTCCTACCATCCTCCGGAAATTATTT
>JAEEQI010000202.1 GCA_016285215.1 Bacteroidales bacterium
CCACAGGTGTCCAGCACAAAGCGCTCTTCAGGAATATGGTATTCCTCTACCAGCGTGCGGTAGAGGACGGAAGTGTCGGAACGGCAACCGGAGATGTAGAACAGCCAGTCGGGATAGGCATCGGCCAGGATACTCACCAGCCTCACCCGCAGCTGCAGGATGGGCGACAGCGAGTTGTCCGGACGAAGTTTGGCGCCCAACACCAAGCATACCTTCACGCCATCAGGTACCTTCCTTCCCTTCAGTCCTTGCAGCCTGCCGTTATGTAGCTTAACACATCGCATGGGCCGATTCGTGCATTTTTTCTTCTGTTTGAAAAAGAAGAACGATCTGCTCTCTGACACTGGTGGCAAACGCATCGCTGTTTTCCTGGATGTAGGCCTTCAGTTCTGGGATGTCCTTACACCGCAGATGGTGTATCACCATGAAATGCAGTCCACGCCCTTCGTAGTTATGACCGGCACCGTCGAAAAAAGTTACCTTGCCGTCCATCACATCCTGATTGGCGCGTGCCCACAGGTGGAATATCCTGTCAATCGCATGAGACATGTCGTTGTCGTAATGGCAATAGCAAACCAGTTCGTCAGGATGCTCTTCCAGGTATTGGGTAATCACCGCCACAACCATGCGCCCCATGTCCTTGTCAGCCGCACCGCCACGCTTCCCGGCGGCAAGCCTGAGTATAAAGTAGAGTACCCGATGGCCACCCATCTGGGCCACCTCAATAAAATGAAGCACATAAAGACGACCCGCGGCATTGTAAAACTCCACCGCTGAATCGCCTCTTTTCCTTAGCACCAGCTTGGATATGGTGTTAATCTTCGCTATTCCTTCTTCAGAAACAGTATTCAACTTTGTTATTAGGAGATAGGACTAATAAAGACCTATCTCGTATTAACTCTTAATTAGACGTCGTGCAAAACGAAGTCCTATCCCTGTCATCTATGGTTTTATATACATAATCGTCAAGGGTCAGAGCCTGAGCGGTAATGACACTTTCAGGAGATTTCCTAATTACAAACAGATCGTTTTCATTGTTAGTAGTCATAGTGATCAAATTTAATAATTTAAAAAATCTTTTTCTTTGCGGTTGCTGGCAAAAGTATAAAAATTATATTTATCTTCCAAATTTTCAACAAGAAACTTACAGCGTCAGCTTCCCGCCGCGGTAGAACTCCACCAGGGCGGTCTGGTAGAGGCATTCGTAGGTGGCCTGGACAGAGTCGGACTGGGCCTTGACGAGGCGGGCCAGGGATTCGTTGAATTCCGTGATGGTGGCCTTGCCGTTCTCGTACTTGGCTTTGGTGAGGGTGAAGGCGTCTTCGGCCGCGGCTGCGGCATCCAGGGAGGCCTCGTAATTGGCCTGGGAGGCCACGGCCGCATTCCACGCCTGCTGAATCTCCTTATATAGAGTATGCTCTGCCCGGAGCAGCTGAAGCTCTTGCGTACGGTACTGAAGCTTGGCGGTACGCACCTGGTTGCGCACGGAGAAGCGGGTGAAGATAGGGATGTTCAGGGACAGGCCCACGTACTCGCTGAAGTTGGAATTGAGCTGGCTCCAGAAGTTCTGCGTGGCAAAGCTGGTGTAGTAGTTGGTGCCCACGCCCCCGCGCAGGGAAAGGCTGGGATAATAGCCAGCCTTGGCAATCTGGATTTGCTTCTGGGCTCCTTGCAGACGCAGTTTTTCGGCCTGGATGGCAGGGCGCACGCCCAGAGCTTCGGCATAAATCTCGTCCGGATGGGGAATCAGGGCCGATGCAAAGGCCACCTTGGGCCGCACCACCGAAAAGCCCTCCCAATAAGGGAACTCCAGCAGCTGCGACAAATCCAGAAGCGATGCACGGATGTTGTTCTCCGCCTGGATGAGGGTGACGCGACTCTGGGCCAGGGTGGCCTTCTGCTGGGACACTTCGGCGGTCGATGCACTACCGGTGTCGAAGAGGCCCTGGAGCCGGACCACCTGCAGGGAGTCGATGCTCATCTGCCGGGCGGCCACGTCGCGGATTTCATAATTGTAGAGAATCTGGACATAGGCCTTGGCCACCTGGACGCTGATGTCGTCGCGGGCTTTGGCCAAATCGGCCGTGGCGGCCTCCAGGTTGAGCCTGGCCAGCTGCATGCGGCGGGGCGTGGCCAGACCGTCGAACAGGGTCATGTTGGCGCCGATGGAGAAGCTGGTAGAGGCGGTGTTACCTTTCTCGTAGGTGTTGTTGCCGCCGATACCGCGGCCAAAGTTGACGGTCTGGTCCACGGAACCGGTTACTGCGGGCAGCCAGGCCATACGGGCCGTGTTGTCCTCCACCTTGCGGGTTTCCAGGGTAATGGAGCTTCCGGCCACGGTGAGGTTGTTGTCCATGGCCCAGTCAATGCACTCCTGAAGGCTCCAGGGATGCGACAGGTCGGGCAGCGAGTCGGTGGGGGCGGTGAGGACCGCCAGGGCAATCAGCAATGCTTTCATGACTTACTTGCTTTTAATGATTTGCGGTCCGCGGACTTTCTCTCCCACGGCCAGGCCGTCTTTCACCTCAATGGTAACCCCGTCGGAAAGGCCGGTGGTTACCATGCGCTTGGTCCATTCTTCCCCGTCTTTCACATACACGAAAGTGCTGTCTCCTTCCCACTGGATGGCGCTTTCGGCCAAGGTAATCACATCGTGCACTTCCTGCAGCACAATCTCGGCATTGGCGCTGTAGCCGCTGCGGATGGTCACGTCGGAAGGCACTTTCACCGAAGCCTTGATTTCAAAGAGATTGGTTCCGTTGGACTCGGTGGCCTTGGGGGAAATATACTCCAGCGCAGCGTCGAAATGAACATCCTGCAAAGCACCCACGCTGATGCGCACAGGCAGGCCGATGTGAAGGCGTCCCACCTCCGTCTCGTCGATGTTGCCGTCGAAGATGAGGTCGTCCATATTGGCCACGGTGGCGATGGTGGTACCGTCGTTGAAGGTGTTGGACATAGTCACGGAGTTACCCACTTTCACGGGCACGTCCAGGATGAGGCCGGAGATGGTGGAACGGATGAGGGTGGTACTTCCGCTCTTGTTGGCCGAAGAAACGCCGTCGCGCACAATCTCCAGGGTCTCCTTGGCAATGGAGTGCTCTTCCTGGGCCTGCTTGAGGGCCTGGGTCACCTTTTCAAAGGACTCGGCGCTCACCAGTTTCTGGTCATAGAGCTTCTTCTCACGGTCGTAGTTGATCTGGGCCTGCTTGAGGTTCACTTCGCTCAGGCGCACGCGGCTCTGGGCCGATGAAA
>JAEEQI010000035.1 GCA_016285215.1 Bacteroidales bacterium
GGGAAGTGCTTCTGCCCCTCAAGGGCGGCAAGTGGAAGGGCTGCTTCCACGTGCCCAGAGGGCTCTATCAGATCAGTACCATTTTACAGGAAATTGCAGACAAACAATAAGATGAAGCATTTGATCAAATTATTACTGTCCCTCACGGCTGGCCTGGTGCTGGTGCAATCGGCTTTTGCACAGGCCACGCTGCGCGGTAAGGTGGTGGACGAGTCCGGCGCCCCGCTGGCCGGCGTGATGGTGCTGGTGAAAGGCACCACCAACGGCACCATGACCGCGGCCGACGGAACGTATTCGCTCACGGCCTCCCGCGGGAATGTCATCGAATTCTCCTGCCTGGGACTGTCCACGGAAGAACGCACCTTCGACGGCCGCACCCCCATCAACGTCACCCTCAGGGAAGACACCCTTTTCCTGGAAGACGTGGTGGTGGTGGGTTACGGTACCGCCAAGAAGGAAACCCTTACGGCGGCCGTTTCGGCCATCAAGGGCGATGAACTTCTCAAATCCCCCTCCACCAACGTTTCGCAGGTGCTGGCGGGTAAGCTTCCCGGTATTTCCTCCGTGCAGGAGTCCGGCGAACCGGGCCTGGACCAGGCCTCTCTCCGTATCCGTGGTTCCGTTTACGGCGTCTCTTACGTGGTGGACGGCTTCCCGGTAGACAACATCAACGACATTGACCCCTCGGACATCGAGAGCGTATCTGTGCTTAAAGATGGTGCTTCGGCCGCCGTCTATGGCCTCAAGGCCGCCGGCGGTGTGATTATCATCACCACCAAGAAAGGCAACAAGGGAGACGTCCACATCACCTACAACGGCTCTGTGGGCGCTTCCATGAACGCCAACTTCCCCCAGTTTATGAACGGACCCCAGTTTGCCTACTACTACAACATGGCACAGATGATGGACCAGCTGGCCAGCGGAGTCATCTCCGACCGCAGCGAGTACGTCCCTTACTTCTCCAAAGAGAACGTGAACGCCATGACCAACGGAAACCCCAATGACGGCTGGGACAACGTGGACTACATCAAGAAGGTCTTCGGAACCGGCATCACCCAGAAGCACAATGTAACCGTGCAGGGCGGCAACGACAAAATCCGCTACTTTGTGGGCGCCGGCTTCCTGGGCCAGAACGGTAACATCAAGGGGTACAACTACAACCGCTTCAACCTCCGCGCCAACGTGGAGTCCAAGATTGGCAAGTACCTCACCTTCACCGCCGGCCTCAGCGGCGTGGTGGGCAACCGCCACACGCCCCGCTTCGCTTCCGGCGGCTCTGATGGCGGCACCTACGAGGTAGGCTACTTCTCCATCGCCCGCCAGACCATCGGCATGCTCCCCTTCCTTCCCGAGAAGGTGGGAGACTACTACACCGGCGCCTATGCCAACAACCAGGGCTATCCCTACAGCCCTCTGGCCGCCCTCTACGAGTCTGGCAACAAGACCACCAAGAGCCTCAGCGCATCGGCCAACGCCTCCCTCGCCTGGGACATTCCCTGGGTGAAGGGCCTGCAGCTGAAGGTAAGCGGCGCCTATGACAATTCCAACTCTTACAACAAGAACCTGGATACCCCCTACTACGTGATGGCCGCCTCCCGCGCCGCCGACGGTTCCTGGAACTGGGTGGGCCCGCTGGTGGATGTGAACGGTGCTTCCGACGGCATCAAGCTGGGTGAAGGTTCCTGGTACTCCGAGTCCCTCACCGGCCAGGTGAGCCTCTCCTACGCCAACACCTTCGGGAAACACGGCGTGGAAGCCCTGGTGCTCACCGAGCTCCGGGACTACAAGACCAACAACCTCAGCGCCTACGTGAAGAACCTCCCGTTTGCCCTGCTGCCCGAGCTGGACAACGGTACTCCTACCGCCAGCCCGGTGATGGGCTCCAGCAACGCTTCCCGCAGCGCCGGTTACGTGGGCCGTATCCGCTACAACTATGACGAGAAGTACCTGGCCGAATTCACCGGCCGCGTGGACGGCTCCTACAAGTTCGCCGGAATGACCAAGACCCGCTGGGGATTCTTCCCTTCGGCCTCCCTGGGCTGGAGACTCTCCCAGGAAGACTTCCTGAAGGGCTCCACCATTCTGGACGACCTGAAACTGCGCGCCAGCGTGGGTCTGCTGGGAAGTGACAATGTGAGCGCCTTCATGTTCCTGAGCCAGTATGCCGAGGGCGGAAAGGTGGTCTACTCCGGTGGTGCCACTCCTTCCTATTATACCTACGGCATCCCCAACCGTGATCTCACCTGGGAAAAGACCCTGTCTTACAACATCGGTACGGACTTCTCCCTGTGGGGAGGCCTGCTGGGAGGTGAAATCGACCTCTTCTACAACTACACCTACGACATCCTTACCGGCAACAGCGGTGGCAAGCCTTCCTCCATGGGCGGCTACTATCCCACCTATATCAACAAGAACGCCATCGACTCCAAGGGTATCGATATCCTCCTCACCCACAAGAACCGCTTCGACCTGGGCGGCAAGCCTTTCTTCTACGAAGTGGGCGCCACCCTCACCTACTCCAAGACCCGCTGGCTGGTGTATCAGGACCAGCCCAACGTGCCGGAGTGGCAGAAGCGCACCGGCACCACCTACGGTGCCCACTGGGGCTGGCTGGCCGAAGGCCTGTACCGCTCCGAGGAAGAGATTGACAACAGCGCCTGGTACGGCACCCGTCCGAACGTGGGTGACATCAAATACACCGACCTCAACGGTGACGGCAAGATTGACTGGGACGACCGCGGTATCTTCGGCAAGAGCAACCGTCCGGAGCTCACCTTCGGCCTCAACTTCAACGCCGGCTGGAACGGCTTCGACCTAAACCTCCAGTTCACCGGCGGCGCCCTGTTCCAGGTATCCATGACCGGCACCTACTACAACGGTTACGATGACAACACCATCTGGACCCAGACCTTCAAGGAGGGCAGTAACTCCCCTCTCTTCCTGGTGGAAGGAGCCTACAGCCTGGATAATCCTGGCGGCGAATGGCCCCGCCTCACCCTGGCCACCACCGGCCACGGCGGAGACAACGGCCTGGCTTCCAGCTTCTGGTGGAGAGACGGTAAATACATCCGTCTGAAAACCGCTCAGCTGGGTTATACCCTTCCCAAGACCTTCACCCGCCGCTTCGGCGTAGAGGGACTGCGTCTTTTCGTGGAAGGCAACAACCTGTTCACCCTCTCCGGCCTGCCGAAGGGCGTAGACCCGGAATCCCCGGGTGTGAACAACGGCTACTACCCGCAGCAGCGCAACCTGATGGGCGGCATTACCTTAACCTTCTAAACAGACAGCATCATGAAAAAGATTTTGATTCTTGCCTCTGCAGTCGCGATGCTTTCTGCTACCGCCTGCAACAAGCTTTTGGACCTCACCCCCAGGGACAGCATCTCTGACAAGGTGATGTGGGCCGATGTCAAATCGGCCGAATATGCCGTCAATTCCATCTACTCCTATGTGTACGACATCTACGCCAGCTACCCCTGCTGGGCGGGAATGACGGAATCCCTCACGGACCAGATGAAATACGGTTCCACCCTCTACAGCAGCATGTGCTTCATCCCCAGTGAAATCGCCTATGGCGGATCCACGCTCACAGCCAACTATGTGGACGTCTACCTGGGCGTCTGGGGCAGCCTGTACGGCAGCATCCGCCGCACCAACGAAGCCATCTACAACCTCCACACCCTGGGAGGAGAGCTCCCGGAGGCCGACAAGGCCCGTCTGGAGGGCGAACTTCGCCTGATGCGCGGCTGGCTGTACTTTGAGCTGGTCAAGCGCTACAAGGAAGTGATCATCTACGACGAAGACCTGACCGCCATCGCCAAGGACAAAGCCGTGAGCTCCGAAGCGGAAGGCTGGAAGATGATCAAGGAAGACCTTGCCTTTGCCGAGTCCAACCTTCCGGTCAAGGCCGAAGCCCGCGGCCGCCTGGACAAAGGCGCCGCCTACGCCCTGGCCTCCCGTGCCCTGCTGTATGCCAAGGACTACGAAGGCGTCATTGCGGCCGCCAATAAGGTGAAAGAACTGGGCTACGGACTGGAAGACGACTACGCCGGTGTCTTCAACGGCGGCGGAAAGGAAAGCATCCTCCAGTACAACTTCTCCTATGCCGACAACGTGATGCACTCCTTCGACTTCTACTACAGCCCGGGCGGAGACTTCGTCCAGGTGGGCCTGCAGGGCGGTGCTTACGGAACGCCTACCCAGGAGATGGTAGAGAGCTACGAACTGGCTACCGGCGGCTTCCCGGACTGGAGCCCCTGGCACGGCACCACCACGGAAAATCCTCCGTACGAGCTGCTGGAACCCCGTTTCCAGGCCACCATCCTCTACAACGGCGCCTCCTGGAAGGGCCGCACCATCGAGCCCTACGTAGGCGGTGAGGACGGCTGGGCCGAGTGGAGAAAAGAATCCCAGCCCCAGGGCCGTACCACCACCGGTTACTACCTGAAAAAGGGTGTGGACCAGAAGCACTCCTTTGCCGAGCGTGACGCTTCCCACGGTCTTCAGCCCGCCATCGTCCTCCGTTACGGAGAGGTGCTCCTGAACAAGGCCGAGGCCTGCTTCCGCAACAACGACCCCACCGGTGCCAACGATGCCGTCCGCGCCATCCGCGCCCGCGTGGGCCTGCCCTACACAGACCTCGCCGGTGACGAGCTGTGGGCCGCCATCCGCCAGGAACGCCGCGTGGAACTGGCGTACGAGGGTCTCTGGTACTGGGATCTCCGCCGCTGGGGAGATGCCTCCAAGGCCTATCCCGTGGGTCTCAACGGGTACCAGGTCCATGGTCTCAAGATTGCCCCTGCTGCCGTAAGCGGACAATTCGAATATACCTATGTGTCGGTGGACGACAAGGACCGCAACTTCCCCCAGAAGATGTATCGTTTCCCCATGCCGGCAGATGAACTCAACAGTAACGCCCTTGTAGAACAATATGCCGAATGGAAATAGCCCTATGAAAAGACTTCTTATCATATTGTCTCTGGCCCTGGTGGCAGCTGCCTGCCACCAGCCCGAATACGTGAAGCCCACCGCCGAGAGGCAGGGCATCACATCCCTGACGGCCTATTTCACCTTCGGTCCCTTCGTGGACCAGGAGATGGCCAAACTCAACATTGACAACCCGGAACAGACCCGTTTCGTGATTCCGGTTCCCTACTATTATCCCGAAAGCTCCTTCGACGAGACGGAGATTTACATGATCAAGGCCCGTATCACGGCCGAGCTGCAGCCCAACTGCAAGATCGAGCCCGGTCTGAATGTCCTGGACCTGACGGAAGAGAACGAGTTCACCTACACGGACGCCTCCGGAAACAGCCGCAAGATTGTCATCACCGGTACCCGGGTGCACTCCGCCAAGGCCCAGCTCCTCACCTTCGACCTCGTGGAACCCGCCATCAGCGGTATCGTGGACGAGGCGCAGCACAAGGTCTCCCTCGTGAGCGCCGATGACCTGTCGGCCGCCGTGGCCAAGGTCTCCATCTCTGCCCACGCCTCCATTTCCCCGGATCCTTCCGAGCCCCACGACTACAACAACGGCATCACCTTCACGGTGATGGCCGCCAACGGCGTGGACAAGACGGAATACACCGTGGTGAAGGAAGTGCCCGAGAAGATCGATTACGGCTTCAACGGTTCCAGCGTAAAGCAGCTGTTCAACTTTGATCCGGTTTCCAACCTCGGACTGCCGCCCTACAACAGCGTCGCCTACATCTCCATGGCCGTTACCGGCAACTTCCTGGTGGTTTCCACCGGAGACGGAGCGCCCATCTATCTGAACAAGCTCACCGGTGTGAAGGCCGGCAACCTCAATACCGGAGCCGCCACCGTGGCCGGCATCACCTCTGACGAGGCCGGCAACCTCCTGCTGTGCAACCACGCCCAGGGCGGTGAAACCTTCACCATCTGGACCACCGCCTACGTAAACGAGCCTCCTGTGGAATTCTATTCCTTTACCAACACCTCCGACCTTCCTATGGGTTACAAGGTGAAAGTGATAGGCGACATCACCGGGAATGCCCAGATCATCGCCACCCTGGAAGGCATTGACGGAATTACCTCCTCCAGCAAGTTCTGGTCCATCAAGGTAGAAGAGGGCAATGTGGTATCGACCGAACTGATTGACGCCAGCGCCTCCGGCCTGGTCTGGGGTAGCGCTCCGGTTAACGTGACCAGTATGTGCGCCGCTTCCGTGAATCCGGCCGACGGCTGGTTCGGCGCCTGCTACGATCCCAACGTCCTCACCTGGGTGAAGGCCAACGGGACGGCCGGTTCCACCGCCTCTACCGGTGACGGCAACAGTTGGGGCTGGAACTACAACTGCTTCGATTCCAAGCAGTTCAATAACGCTACCTATCTCTCCGGCTTCATCGTGAGCCACTTCCCGGCCTGGGGCATCGGCCCGCGCCTGTATGTGTACGACATCACCAACCCGGCTGCCGTGAGCGGAGACTTCGAGTCTACCGGAGCCCTGGTCATGTCCAATACCAACATTGCCTGGTACCAGACGGGAGACTACTCCGTAGCGGCCGGTGACGTGCTCATCGCCCCTTCGGCCGACGGCTTCATGCTGTACATCTACTATTACGACCATAACTCCCAGGTTATCGGTGGCTATAGCGCAGATTGTATTAAACGATGAAAAACTTCTTCCACTTCCTGGTGTCCACCCTGCTGGTCCTGTCCTGCACTCCCGACAGTGCAGGCGGGACACCGGAGTGGCCCTGGACAGAACCGGACACTCCTCCCGCGGCGGCAGAACCCAATCCTGCCGTCGTGGAGAAGGGGTGGACCAATGTTTCGGCCTCTTACACCCTGCCGGAAGGGCTGCAGGTATACAAAAGCCCGTCCTCCCTGCAGGGCGTAAAAGCCGTTGCCTACCTGGCCGTAGCCGATCCCTCCAAAATAGCCTGGGATGTCTGGAGCATTGACGATCCCGAAACGAAGGGAACGGACGATGCCCTCAAGACGCCTTCGGAGGTGTTTACTGCTACATCGGCCCCGCTCATTGTGAACGGAGGATACTTCTTTGTGGAAGGGGGCAAGCAGTATAACGCTTCCGTAGCCTACAGCGGCGGAAAGCGCTATGGCGTGAACCTCAATTACGCCTCCCAGGACTGGAAGACCTATTACTACCCCACGCGGGGCGTCTTCTACCAGGCCGAAGGAAAGACCCTCTGCGGCTGGACCTATTACACCACCTCGGGACAGCACTACCTCTACGGTAAGCCCGCTCCGAACAGCTGGGACAAGGCTCCGCAGCCGGCTCCCGACGCCAATTACCCGGAAAAGGCCGCTGTTTTTGCTCCCTCGACCGCCATTGGGGCGGGTCCTGTCCTCCTGCACAACGCGGAAGTGACGGACAGCTGGGAGGCCGAGCTCTTCTACGGAGACGGGGCCGATGACAAGATGCCCAAGGACCGCCATCCCAGGACCGCCATCGGCAGCAGTGCCTCCCGCCTGTTCCTGTTTGTCTGCGAAGGACGTCAGATGACGGAGGGCGTGCCCGGTCTTACCACCGCCGAAGTGGCCCGAGTCCTGAAAGAGGTGGGTTGTACGGAAGCCCTGAACCTGGACGGCGGCGGATCCTCCAGTATGCTGGTAAACGGAAAGTCCACCATCCGGGAATCGGACGGGAAGCAGCGGGCTGTAGGAAGTGCCATTATCCTCAAGAAAAAATGAGAAAACTGACAACCATACTGCTGCTGGCCCTTGCGGCCCTTTCCTGCCAGGCGGAGAAACAGAATCCGTGGAACGAGGACTGGGACAAGCCCGATCAGCCGGACAAGCCCCAGCCCGTGGCTACGGCCAAACCCCGCTATGTGTGGATAGATGCCGCCGCCAACTTCGACGACTACGGAAACAGCCGGGACCGCATCCGCGAAGACTGCAAGAGGATTGCCCAGACCGGGTTCACAGACATCATCGTGGATGTGCGCCCCACCACCGGAGACGTCCTTTTCAAGTCTTCCGTGGCGCCGGCCCTGAAGCGGATAGACCGCTGGAAAGGTTCTTCCTACGGATGGGCGGAAAGGACGGCCGATTTTGACTACCTCCAGGCCTTCATCGAGGAAGGACATGCCGCCGGGCTCCAGGTGCATGCCGCCATGAACACGCTGGTGGGCGGGTACCTTTGCCCCTACGGCCTGGGAAAGGAAGGAATGGTTTATTCCGACGAAGCCAAGAGGGAATGGTGCACGGTACAGAACCGTCCGGAAGGGCTTGTGAACTGCCTGGACCTGGATGAGTATGGTGCGCGTTTCCTGAATCCCGCAAACAAAGATGTCCAGGCATTTGTGCTCACCCTGGTGGCCGAACTGGCTGCCTACAAGGAGCTGGACGGAATAGTCCTGGACCGCTGCCGGTACGACGACAGCGGCCTCATGAGCGATTTCTCGCCGGCCAGCAAGAAGGCCTTCGAGCAGTTTGCCGGGCAGAGCGTAAGCCCCTGGCCTTCGGCCATCTTTGCTCCGGGAACGGAAGACTTGGGATCGGCTGTGCCTGCTATCCAGCGGGAGTGGCTCACGTTCCGGGCCAAAACCATTCACGACCTGGTGGAAAAGGCGGCTGCCAAAGCCCATGAAGTGAATCCGGATATTCTGTTTGGGGTTTACGTAGGTGCCTGGTATTCCAGCTACTACACCAGCGGTGTCAACTGGGCCAGCCCTTCCTACAACTGCAAGACGGAATACCTGTGGGCCTCGGCCGACTACCAGGCCGCCGGATTTGCGGACCACCTGGACTACATCTTCCTGGGCGCTTATGCCGCTGCCGACCACATTCACGGCACCACGGAATGGACTATGGAAGGTTTCTGCCGCCTGGGGGCCAAACGGCTGGCTTCGGCCGTCCCCTTTGCCGCAGGCCCGGATATCGGCAACAGTGCCGGATTCCCGGAAGGCGGCAAGGGCAACCTGATGCCGGACATTGTTGCAACCTGTATCGGGAATGCCGACGGGCTCTTCATCTTTGACCTTTGTCACATAAAAAAGTACGACTACTGGTCTTCCCTTAAAACGGGGATTGACGCATATTTGAAAACTGTAAATAACCAATAACATGAAAAACGTATTCACTCTCCTTCTGTTGACAGGCGCTGTGCTGGCCGCCTGCACCAAGGCGCCCGAGGCGGCGACCCAACTGGAGATTGACGCCACGGAGCTGGTCATCACCGATGCCCCTGGCGTGAAGCAACTGAGTATCAAATCCAACGGCCCCTGGCACATGGAGATCTCCGAGGACTGGGTGGTGGCTTCCAAACTGAGCGGCAACGGTGACGGTGTTGTGAAATTCGGCGTCCTGCCCAACAAGGACTATTCTTCCCGCGAGGCGCAGATTACCATCAAGGCCGGCAGCCTCACCAAGACCGTCACGCTCATCCAGGCCCAGATGGACGGCATCATCCTGGGCGTTGATGCCCTGGAGACCAGCTATGAAGCCGGAGAGTACGTGATTCCGGTAGAAACCAACATTGCCATTGCGGCCGAGTCCGACGCCTCCTGGCTGGAGGTGGCCGATACCAAGGGCCTGGTGGAAAAAGGAGTAGCCATCCGCTACCCCCTCAACCCCGGCCGCGAAAGCCGCGAGGGCCATATCACCATCCGCGGAGAAGGCCTGACCCAGGTGTTCCCGGTGACCCAGGGCGCCTTTGAGCCCGAGTTTGACCTGGACGACGAGCAGGGTGTGGGCCCCTGGGGTACGCTCATTGCTCCCAAGGAAGGACTCACCTATACCTTCACGGCCGTTACCAACATGGACTTCACGGCCGATGCGCCCGATGCCGACTGGATTCACGTCGCCAAGGATGGGGATGTGGTTACCGTCACCATTGACGAAAACCCCGCTGCCGCCCGTGCAGAGTACATCTATATGGGCTGCTCCAAGGAAGACGTGGACTACAGCGACTACGGCGCTATGATCAAGGTTAAGCAGAAGGGACAGGCCCAGGCCGAAGATATCTGGAAGATGGACTTCTACTGGGGCATCTTCCCCCAGGGCACCCGCGTTTCCACAGCCGTGGCAGGAGATTACTTTATCCTGTACTCCCCCGGAGCCATTACCCCCGGCTTCCATCTGATGAACAAGGCCGATGGCACCGAGGCCGCCGTTGTGGCAGCCCCTGAGAACGTGACCGGCATTACCAATGACGAAGCCGGCAACGTGATTGTGACCACGGGCGGCAATTTCCCCATCAGCACCGAGACCTGGGCCCTGATTCCGGAAGAGCAGATTCCCCTGAGAGTCTACGTACTCACCCAGGAAGAATTCCTCGCCGGCACGGTGGGAGATCCTATCATTACCTACTATGACGAGTTCTACGGCTATGGACTGGACAATGCACAGGTGAACGGAAATGCCAAGGGAGACGGCCTGCTCACAATGACTTCCGGTGCGGCCGGTGGCGGAACCGCCACCCTCACCTGGGTTATCAAGGACGGAGCCACCACCGATAAGCCTACGGCCTATGCTACCGCCCCCACCGATGGCGGTGACTGCTGGGATTCCTTCCACTGCGTCTCCATCGGCGCAGGAGTGGATGCCGAAAGCGGCTTCTTCTTTGCCGGCTACGTGGGAGACTACAACCTGCACTTCTCCCAGAAACTGGGGGCCGATGCCGACTGGTCCGTCGCCTTTACTACCGGTTATACCTGGGAAGGCGCCATCAATACGGGAGATGTTTTCACCTATGAAGGCCACCGTTATCTGGCCGTTCTGGGTATGAACTATTTCGCCTATTCCGACTGGGGTCTGAATCCCTGCAGTATCTGGGTGTTCAATATTGACGACCCGGCCGATCCCGTGCTGGTGATCAACCAGGAGTACTGGGCCAACGAAGAGAACTGGCAGTACGGAAGCAATACCGACATAGAAGTGGTAGAGGAAGACGGAATGCTGGTGGCCTATATGGTCGATGTGGCTGCTTCCACCTACCGGAAGCTCGAAATCCAGTTGTAACTTTTTCCCTATCTTTGTAAGATGAACAAACGCAACCTGGCCATAGATATGTTTCGGGGCCTGACCATGGTCTTCATGGTCTTTGTAAATGATTTTTGGACCGTATTGGACGTGCCTCACTGGCTGGAACACTATGCCACCTGGGAGGACGGGATGGGTTTTTCGGATATCATCTATCCCCTTTTCCTGTTTGCCGTGGGGCTGTCCATCCCGTACGCCATTGACCGGCGGTACGAGAAAGGATTATCGGCCGAAAGCACCCTGGGACACATCTTCAGCCGCACCCTGGCCCTGGTCCTTATGGGTACCTTCATCTGCAACCAGGAATCCCGCGAGATGGTGGGCTGCCGCTGGCTGTGGGTGTGCCTGATGGTCCTGGGCTTTTTCCTGGTGTGGAACCAGTACAAGCCGGAGTGGAAAGCGGCCCGCTGGCTGCGGGTGGCCGGCATGGCTCTTCTGCTGGGGCTGGCCATCTGCTTCCGCACGCCGGAAGGGAAGTGGTTTGAAGGCCTGTGGTGGGGGATCCTTGGGCAGATTGGATGGGCCTACCTGTTCTGCGCCCTGGCCTACCTCCTGTGCCGGAATCGCCGCTGGCCCCTGGCCTTGGTCTGGCTGCTGCTGTGTCTGGTGAACCTGATGGCTGTGCCCATGCGGGGTGGAGAACGACTCGTTCCGCACAATTTCCTGACCGACCTGGTCGACGCCCTGAACCTGGGAAGCGGAAGCACCGCCATCATGGCCCTGGGTGGCCTGCTTACCACCCTTGCAGACCGGCGGCTTAAGGTGGCTCGGGCGGGCGTTGGCTTTTCCGCTGCCGCGGTGCTGCTGGTGCTGGGCCTGGCGGTCCATCAGGGATGGATTATTTCCAAGAACCTGGGGACCCTGCCCTGGTGTTTGCTTGTAAGCGCTATAGGCGTTGCTTTGTACACTCTTCTGAGGGTTTTGGAACGCAAGGGGTGGACCGGCTGGTTCAAGCCTTTACAGCCGGCCGGTACCGCTACCCTTACCGTTTATATGATTCCTTATCTGTTTGTGGCGGGCTGGGTCCTTGTGTCACCGTCCATCCCCAGCTGGCTTTGCGGCTGGGTGGGGGTGGCCAAATGCGCGGTTTACACCGCCGTGGTCATAGGCCTGGCCTGGATCCTTACCAAACTGGGAATTAAGCTCAAGATCTGACATTTATGAAAAACAAGACTGTTTCGGCCCGTATTGTCTTCCTGGCCATTGTTGCTGCCCTGGGGGGCATCCTGTTCGGGTATGACACGGCGGTCATTTCCGGTACTACCGAGGTGGTGAAGATGCAGTTTGGCCTTACCACCGGCGGTGAAGGCTGGTACGTGGGATGTGCCCTGATCGGCTCCATCGTGGGGGTGCTCGTTGCCGGCATGTTGTCCGACTTCCTGGGCCGCAAGAAGACCATGCTCATATCGGCCGTGTTGTTCTCCATATCGGCCATCGGCTGTGCCTTCAGCGCAGACTTTACGCAGCTGGTCATTTACCGCATGATCGGCGGTTTCGGCATTGGCATCGTGTCCATCGTTTCGCCGGTGTATATCTCCGAGGTGTCCCCGGCAGAAGTGAGAGGGACCATGGTGAGCCTGTACCAGCTGTTCATCACCATCGGCTTCCTGCTGGCCTACCTGGCCAATTACCTGATCCTGAAAGGGACCACCATGGAGGATTACTGGCGTCCCATGCTGGGGGCCGAAGCCATTCCCGACCTGCTGTTCCTGGTACTCATCTTCTTCATCCCGGAGAGCCCCCGCTGGCTGCAAGTCCGCGGGCAGCGGAAAGACAACAGCGAGGCCTGGGCGGCCCTCCGTGAGCCCGGCATCCTGAAGGCCGTGCTCATTGGAAGCGCCATCGCCATCCTGGGGCAGTTCATGGGCGTGAATGCCGTACTGTACTATGGTCCCAAGATTTTTGCCGATGCCGGCTTCCCCGATCCGCTCTTTTCCACCGTACTGGTGGGGGTGGTGAATATGGTTACCACCGTTATAGCCCTTGCCATCATTGACAAAGTAGGGCGGAAACAATTGGTGTGGTGGGGCGTAGGCGGCATGATCGTGTGCCTGCTGATGATAGGCCTGTATTTCCTGCCTTCCACCAACCTGCCCAACGGGTTCATGCTCACCTTCTTCCTGCTGTACGTGTTCTGCACGGCCATCAGTATCAGCGCCGTGGTGTTTGTGCTGCTCAGCGAGATGTATCCCAACCGGGTTCGCGGCCTGGCCATGTCCATTGCCGGCTTTGCGCTTTGGATTGGTACCTACCTCATTGGCCAGCTCACGCCCTGGATGCTGGAGAACCTGACGCCCGCCGGCACGTTCTTCCTGTTTGCCTTCATGTGTTTCCCTTACCTCTGGATCATGTACAAGCACGTGCCGGACACCACCGGTAAGACCCTGGAAGAGATTGAAGCCTACTGGAGCAACAAGTGAAGCGCTGGCCCGTCATACTGGCCCTTCTTCTGCTGGGCTGCACCCGGCACTATGATGTGGTTGTGATAGGAGGCGGGGCCGGCGGCACATGCGCGGCCATTGAGGCGGCGCGTGGCGGAGCCCGGGTGCTGGTGGTGGAGCAGACGCCCTGGCTGGGCGGGATGCTCACATCGGCCGGCGTCAGCGCCATCGACGGGAACTATCGGCTCCGGGGCGGACTGTTTGGGGAGTTCACGGATTCCCTGGCGGCCCGCTACGGCAGCTATGAAGCGCTCAAGTCCGGCTGGGTGTCCAACATCCTCTTTAACCCGCGTGTGGGGGCACAAGTGCTCCGCAACATGGCCAATCAGGCCGGCGTGGAACTGCGGATGGGCACCTCTCTCTGTCATTCCGAGCGCAGCGGGAAGTCTCCGTGGAAACTCACCCTCAGTGACGGCACCCGCATCCATGCCCGCATTCTCATCGATGGAACGGAACTGGGAGACGTCGCGGCTGCCCTGGGTGTGGCAGAACTGAAAGACCGCGTGACGGTGCAGGACCTTACCTACGTGGCCATCGTCAAGGAATATGACCATCCGGTGGCTCCGGTAAAACCGGAAGGGTACGACCCTCAGCTGTACCGCCACTGCTGCGATACCTGGGATAAGGACATGATGCTTTCCTACGGCCGCCTGCCGGACGGGCATATCATGCTCAACTGGCCCCAGAGCGGGAACGACTATTTTGCCGAATACCTGGACATGACGCCCTCGGAGCGGGCCCGGGCCTACGAAGAGGCCAAACAGCGCACGCTGGGCTATCTCTATTATCTGCAGACGGAATTCGGGTATACCAAGCTGGGCGTGGTCGATGACGTCTATCCCACGGAGGACGGTCTTCCGTTTTTCCCTTACTTCCGGGAGGCGCGGCGTATAGCCGGACGGGACACCATGACCGTGGAAGCGGCCCGTCATCCCTACGATTTTGACCTTTACACCCGCGCCATTGCCGTGGGTGACTATCCTGTTGACCATCATCACAACCAGAATCCCCGTGCCGAGGAGCTGTCCCACCTGTGGTTTGGCAAGGTTCCGTCCTTCAGCGTGCCCCTGGGCGTGCTGATGCCGGTGGGCATTGAGGATCTGCTGGTGTGTGAAAAAAATATATCCGTAAGCTGGGAGATGAACGGCGCCACCCGGCTCCAGCCCGTTGTGATGGGGCTGGGCCAGGCTGCCGGTGCCCTGGCCGCCCTGGCCGTGCGCAAAGGCTGCCATCCGTCGGAAGTGCCTGCCGAAGAGGTGCAGGCCGTCCTCCTGGACCACGGCTGCTACCTGCTGCCCTTCCTGGACAAGAAACCCGGAGAACCGGGATTCCGGGAACTGCAGGAGGCCGGCGTGCGCGGGGAAGTGAAAGGAACAGGCCGCAGCATAGGCTTGGCCAACGAAACTTGGGTAAAACTGCCTGAAAATGAACAATAGAAATCTAGCCATTGACATGCTTAGGGGCCTGACCATGGTCCTAATGGTCTTCGTGAACGACTTCTGGACCATCCTGGATGTTCCGCACTGGCTGGAACACTTTGCTACCTGGGAAGACGGCATGGGCCTGTCGGATATCATCTATCCGCTTTTCCTCTTTGCCGTGGGTATGTCCATCCCTTACGCCATCGACCGGCGCTACGAGAAAGGACTCAGCCCCGAGAGTACCCTGGGACATATCTTCAGCCGTACGCTGGCCCTGCTGTTGATGGGAACGTTTATCTGCAACCAGGAAGCCCGCGAGATAGCCGGCTGCCGCTGGCTGTGGATGCTGCTGGTGCTGGTAGGATTCTTCCTGGTCTGGAACCAGTACAAGGCCGATTTCAAGCCCGCCAAATGGCTGCGGGCAGCGGGTATGATGCTGCTGGCCATACTGGCCATCACGTACCGCACCCCGGACGGAGACTATTTCGAAGCCCTCTGGTGGGGCATCCTGGGCCAGATTGGCTGGGCCTATCTCTTCTGCGCCGTGGCCTATCTGCTGTGCCGCCAGCGTCCCTGGCCCCTGTCCCTGTTCTGGATACTGCTTTGCCTGGTAAATCTTTCCGTGACGCCTATGCGTGGCGGGGAGAAGCTGTTGGGCGACAATTTCCTGGCCGACCTTTCCCAGGCGGTCCATCTGGGCAATGGCCATATCGGCATCATGGCCCTGGGCGGTATGCTCACCACCCTGGCCGGGCGCCGCATCAAGAGCGCGCCCACGGGCATCGGCTTTGCCGGCGCGGCCGTACTGGCTGTTCTGGGCCTGGCCGCCCATCAGGGCTGGATTGTGTCCAAGAACCTGGGCACGCTGCCCTGGTGCCTGTACGTGAGTGCTATCGGCGTAGCACTGTATACCCTGCTCCGCTTGCTGGAGCGCAAAGGATGGACCGGCTGGTTCAAACCCTTGCAGCCTGCGGGTACCGCCACGCTCACCGTATATATGATTCCCTACCTGTTCATTGTGGGCTGGGTGCTGCTGGAACCTTCCATTCCCGCCTGGCTGTGCGGCTGGGTGGGCGTGGCCAAATCGGCCCTCTACACCGTGGCGGTGATGGCCGTGGCCTGGATCCTTATAAAGTCGGGCATTAAACTGAAAGTCTGATGAAACGTCTTTTCCCCCTTTTCGCGCTGCTTCTGCTGCTCACCTGTTGCCAGGAAAAACCGACGGGCAAGCCCCGTATGGTGTGGATAGAGGTGGGCGCCAATTTCCGGCAGTACGGCAACAGTGAGGAAAACATATGGGCCGATTGCCAGCGCCTGGCCGATGCCGGCTTCACCCACCTGGCAGTGGAGGTGCGCCCTACCAGCGGCGACGTCCTGTTCAAGAGCGAGGTGGCTCCGGCGCTTACCCAAGTAGCCCTTTGGCAGAACGGCGATCTCAGATACGTCCCCCGTACCGCTGATTTCGACTATCTGCAGGCCTTTATCGACGCCGGCCACGCCGCCGGGCTCAAAGTGCTGGCGGGCGTGAATATGATGGTGGGCGGCTACCGCTGCAAGGCGGGGGAGAGTGGCATGCTCTACGATCACCCCGAACGGCGGGACTGGGCCGCCGTAGACCTGCACAAGGACGGGAAACTGGTCAATCACCTGGACGATGCCCATACCGCGGGCGGCCGGTTTATGGATCCCGCCAATCCCGATGTGCAGGATTTTCTGCTGAAAATGCTGGCCGAACTGGCCTCCTACGAAGGCCTGGACGGCATTATCATGGACCGTTGCCGGTACGACGACTATGCCCTGGACGCCGGTTATACGGACGTCGCCCGCCTGGCTTTCGGCGAATACCTGGGCCGCAACCCGGAACGCTGGCCCATCTTTGAAGAGCCGGGACACATCTTCCTGGACCACGACCCCGATGAACTGGAGGTCAAATGGCTCACCTTTCGCTGCCAGGTCATTCACGACTTTGTGTCGCGTAGTGTCCAGACGGTACACGGGGTTCGGCCTGGCCTCCCGCTGGGCGTGTATGGGGTCGCCT
>JAEEQI010000036.1 GCA_016285215.1 Bacteroidales bacterium
CAGGGCCATAATCTGGATGGTATCGTAACCCAGGGCCTTGACCTTGGGGAGGACGTCTTTGCGGAATTCTTCAAAGGTGCCCACTTTCTCCTTCTCCGAGGCCATACCAATGTGGCACTCGTAGATGAGCGGATTGGGGCGCTTGCCGGCGTGGCCGTGCTTCCACTGGTAGGGCTTGGCGGGAGCCCACACCTGGGCGCTGAAGACTTTGGTTACCTCGTCCTGCACCACCCGCGTGGCGTAGGAAGGGAGGCGCTCTCCACCGCCGCCCGGCCACTCGATATAGAGTTTGTACAACTGGCCGTGCCTAAGGAACATTGCGGGAATCTTGAGTTCCCAGTTGCCGTTGCCAAGGGGCTGGAGGGCATAGGCATCGGTGCGCTTCCAGTTGTTGCAGTCTCCAATGAGGAAAATCTTGGAGGCATTGGGGGCAAATTCACGGAACACCCAGCCATCCTTGAGTTTGTGCAGACCGTAGTAAAGATGGTTGTTCACAGCATCCTTGAGGAGGCCGTCTCCGGCAATGTGCTTAAGGGTTTGCCAGATGTGCTCGTGCCGGGCGTCAATGGCGCCTTTGTACGGCATAAGCCAGGGGTCTTGTTCGTAGATCTTTTTCATACCTTACTCCTTGTCCAGTGAATCAATCTTATCCTTCACGGTGCGCAGGTATTCCCGGCACTCTTTAAGAAGTTCCTTGCTTCGGCCAATCAGGGCGTCAATATCGTCCAGCTTGGTCTCGGGATTCTCCACCTTGGCTGCAATCTCTTCCAACTCGGCTATTGCCTTTGCGTAATCAAACTTCTGAGCCATATTATGCGGTTTTAACTTGGTTATTGTCTATCTTGTCCGTGTAAATCTCATCTACCTTGGCGGTGAGGGAACCGTCACTGAAGCGGACTCCAATGCGGTCTCCTTTGGACACCTTGTCCACGGTCTTGAGCACTTTGTTGTCTTTGCCGGTTACCAGCACGTAGCCCAGGGCCAGGATGCTGCGCGGGTCCGAAGCCTTGATGAGGGCCTCCTTGAGCGCCACCTTGGACACCTCTGCGCTCACGCGGGCCTGGGCGGCAAACTGCACGCGGTGGGCGGCGTTGTCTCTGAGCCGCGCTACGTCTGCGTACTTATGCAGCAGGCCTCTGGAGATGCGGCCTACGCTTCTCTGAAGCAGAATCTCCAACGAGCCAATCCGGCGCTGCACGGCCTGCCGGATGGCGGCATCGGCCTGGCTTACCCTAAGCTCACTCTTGGCCACCAGGCGCTGCACCGAAGTGCCAATCCTATTGGCCAGGCGGTCCAGGATGGCATCCTGCGCCTCGTACGCCTCCAGGAAGAGGTCTGCCAGGGCGGTAGGGGTTTTTACGCTGGCGTGGGCCACCATATCTGCAATATGGACGTCTTTGTCGTGGCCTATGGCCGTAACTACCGGCACGGGGCAGGTGGCAATGGTTACAGCCAGTTCGTAGTTGTCAAAGCAGGCAAGGTCCAGCTCTGAGCCGCCGCCGCGGAGAATGAGGATGGCGTCGTAGTTCTTCTCCCCTGCTTTTTCCAAGGCTTCCATAATGGAGGCCGGAGCCTGCTCTCCCTGCACCAGGGCTTCAAACAGGTCCAGCTGGAAAGCATAACCCTCCGGATTGTCCATCAGGTGATGGCGGAAGTCCTGGTAACCGGCGGCCGTTTTGGAAGTGATGACGGCCAGGCGGTACGGGAGGTCCGGCAGAGCCAGTTCCTTCTGCATTTCCATATATCCCTGGGCCGTAAGCTTCTCTATGGCTTTCTTGCGCTCCAGGGCCTGTTCTCCCAGCGTAAAGGCGGGGTCTATGTCTTCTATGAAAAGGCTTACGCCGTAAAGCTCACTGTAGCTCACGGTTACCTGCACCAATACGGTGAGGCCGGCCTGCAGGCGCTGGCCGGTGGCTTCTTCGAAGAACTGGGTGAGCTGGGGATACTTCCACTTCCAGATCATAGCACGGGCTTCCGCGATGGACTTGCCGGTACGGCTCTGGGAAAGGGTAAGGTAGCAGTGACCGTTGGCGCGGGGACTCCAGGAGGCTATTTCTGCCTTGACCCAGTATCTTCCGGGAAAGGCATCTGCAATGCTCTCCTTGATTCTGTTCTGGAGTTCCAGAAGCTCTATGTAGTTTTTACCCTCCATAGGTCACTCCTTATTTCTACAATTATAACAAAAAATCCGCGGAATTCCACGGATTTTTGAAAAAATCGTATTTAGCGCCAATGATATCCGGCCCGGATGGAAAACTGGTCGTCGGGCGAATCCGGCTGGAAACGGCTGTAAGGAGAAAGAAAGAAGTTGTGCACGTGCGCGCCCAGAAGGGCTGTCCACAGCGGAACCTTTACTTCCCGGGCCGATGCGCCCCATAGGAAATTCCCGTAATTGTAGTGATTATAGGCTACAGTGCCTTCCTTTTGCGTATCGGCTACATAATACGTATCCGAGGAGACCCCATATTCGGGCCGATTGGCAAAGTCCAGAACGACCCCGTATGCGCTGTTTTTCAAAAGAAAAATGCACCCCGGGAAGAAGCCCTTGGAAGGGGCTGTGGAAGCTCCGCAAATCTCCATAGCCCGGGCAATATCATCTGAGTTTACCAGGTGAACCCGCTTGTCCGGTCCCATCTGGGAATCGTCGTAGCCGGGGTCCGAGAAGCGGGCCACAATGGGCTCCCGGCCTTCTCCCTGCCACAGAATCAGGGGGCCTTCTTCATAGCCGGACTGCACGCAGCTCAGGAACCTTCCATCGGCCCCAAAGAGGAAAGCTTTCCCGTCCAGGGGGTCCGGAGAAAGGAGCGCATCCAGCCCGCAAAGGCGGCTGGCTTCCAGGGCTCCCTGCCATTCGGCCAGCGGATCCGGTGCCTCCGGCATAGGCTTCCAGCGAACACTTCCGGTGGTATCGGCCTCTTTCCAGGAGAGGGTATCCTTTCGGCCGAAAGGGCCATAGACGGCCATCGTAAGAACGCGATTCCCGGCATAGGTATAAGACTTCCGCTCCCAATGATCCGGGTCCTTGAAGGCGGTTACGTGTGAAGGGTGGGCACTCCCCTCCTCATAAGCATAAGCCTTGAGGCTGAGGGTGTTACCCAATGAGTCCAGATGCTGGATAATAAGGGGTTTTCCCTGGTCCCAGATAACTTCCGTACGTTCTCCGTGGGCCCCCTGGACAGCCTGCCCGTACACGGGCAAAGCCAGCGCCAGGAAAAGCGCAAACGAAAAGATACGGCGCATCATCACTTAGAATTGGGGCTCGAAGTGAGGGATGGGCTTGAGCTTGAACAGGTTGGTGGCGTTCTTGTGATCGATGAGCGCCTTCACCTGCGGATCTTCGCACACGCCCGTGCGGATATACTTGTCCAGAACGGCGTAGGTGAAGCCCAGGTTGTCCTCGTCCGTCTTGCCCGTAAGGCCGTCGGAAGGGGCTTTCTCCACCAGCTCGATGGGCAGACCCAACACTTTGCCAATGGCCACCACTTCCTGCACGGTAAGGCCTCCCAGGGGCGAGAAATCGCCGGCGGCGTCTCCGTAGCGGGTGCTGTAACCCACCCAGTCTTCGGAGAGGTTGCAGGTATTTACCACGCGGCCGTTGTTGCTCTGGGAAACGGCATAGAGGGTGGTCATCCTGAGACGCGGAGCCATATTGATGTAGGTCTGGCGGCTGGCCTCGTGACCCAGCTGGGCCTCAACTTCGGCCATCAATGCCTTGAAGGCGGGACCCACGTTTACGTTGTAGCGTTTGATGCCCAGGTGGTTGATGAGCTTGACGGAATCGTCAATGTCCGGCTGTACGCCATTGGGCATAGTAACACCAATCACGCGGTCAACGCCCAGTGCCTCCACGCAAAGGGCCGCGCAAACACTGCTGTCCTTACCACCGGAAATTCCCAGCACAGCATTGCAGCCGGGGCCGTTCTCTTCAAACCAGTCGCGAATCCACTGGACGCACTGGTCTTTGATTTTTACTGCATCAAACATAGTTATTTGGCTCGTGTATATACCTGAATGGGGCAGCCCTCAAAGTCAAAGTGCTCGCGGAGCTTGTTCTCCAGGAAGCGCTTGTAGGGATCTTTGACCCACTGCGGCAGGTTGCAGAAGAAGGCAAACTGCGGGGTACGCGTGGGCAGCTGCGTCACGTATTTGATCTTGATATATTTACCCTTCCAAGCCGGCGGCGGGTAGTTCTCAATCTCCGGCAGCATAGCATCGTTAAGGGCCGAAGTGGAGATTTTCCGGCGCATATTGTCGGCCACGCGGGCGGCGGCATCCAGCACGTCCAGGATGCGCTGCTTGTTGAGCACGGAGGTAAAGATGATGGGAATGTCGTTGAAGGGAGCCAGGCGGGCCTTGAGGCCTTCCGTGTAGTCCCTCATGGTGTTAACGTCTTTCTCAAAGAGATCCCACTTGTTCACCACAATCACGCAACCCTTGCGGTTTTTCTGGATTACGTTGAAGATGTTCATATCCTGGGCTTCCATACCCAGGTTGGCGTCTATCATAAGGATGCACACGTCGGAGTGCTCGATGGTTCTCATAGCACGCAGCACGGAGTAGAACTCCAGGTCTTCTGTGACCTTGCCGCGCTTGCGCATACCGGCGGTGTCCACAATCATAAACTCGTGGCCAAACTTGTTATAGTAGGTGGAGATGGAGTCGCGGGTGGTGCCGGCTACCGGCGTCACAATGTTGCGTTCCTCTCCCAGCAGGGCGTTGGTGAGGGAGCTCTTGCCCACGTTGGGGCGGCCCACTATGGCAATGTGGGGGATGTCGGCGTGGTCATCGGCCTGTACGTCGTCTTCGGGCAGGACCCTCAGAATCTCGTCCAGGAGGTCTCCGGTGCCGCTTCCGTTGGCGGCCGAAATGGTCCAGACCTCTCCCAGACCCAGGCTGTAGAAGTCAAAGGCGTCGTACATCTTTTCTCCGCTGTCAACCTTGTTCACGCAGAGGACCACCGGCTTCTTGGAGCGGCGCAGGAGGTCTGCAATCTCGGAGTCGTAGTCCGTGATGCCCGTGGCGGCTTCGCACATAAAGAGCACCACATCGGCCTCTTCAATGGCAATGCCCACCTGGCGGCGGATGGCGTCTTCAAAGACGTCATCGGAATTGGACGTGTAACCGCCCGTATCCACTACGGAGAATTCACGGCCGTTCCACTCGCACTTGCCGTAATGACGGTCACGGGTTACGCCCGCCGTCTCATCTACAATGGCCTGGCGCATTCCTACCAGGCGGTTAAAAAGCGTTGACTTTCCAACGTTCGGTCTCCCGACTATCGCAACTAAAGCCATAATTCTCTAATTTTTTGCAAAGATACACTTTTCTTCGTCAAAAGCGGGGCTTTCGATGCCGAAGAAGCGTAAAACACTGTGAAATACGTGATGTTGCCCCACCTTTTCCAGGGGTTTCACTTTCAGGTCCCGGGCGTCCGTCCACACCACAAACGGAATCTCCAGCTGCTCGCGCGGGGCCATCGAATAGGGCACGCCGTGCATATAGAGGTTGTTTTCTCCCAGGGATTCTCCGTGGTCGGAGACAAAGAGCACACAGCCGCGGCGGTCCGGCAGGTTCTTCACCATTTCAATCACGGAGTGCATCAGGAAGTCCGTGTATACCAGGCTGTTGTCGTAGGCGTTATTGAGCTCCTCGGGGCTGGTCTTGGACATCTCCACGGTATTGCAGACGGGGGTGAATACCTCAAACTCCGGCGGATAATTGGTGTTGTAGGCCGGGCCGTGGTTGGTGTAGCCGTGAATGACCACAAAGATCTTTTCGGCCTTACTGTTCTTCAACTCTTCCTCCAGACCGGCCAGCAGGAGGCCATCGTAGCGGCTGTCGGCCTCCGGATACATCTCCTTGAGGTCCTGCATCCGGTAGTACTTTTCCGTATGCACCGGCGGTTCTCCCCAGTTGCTGGTGCGCCAGCTCACATCTACCCCTGCACGTTGCAGGTAGTTGGGCAGAATCTCGTGCAGTTCGCGGGTTTCCGTGGGCTCCAGGATGGCCCGTACGCCGGCGGCGGTGTAGGTGGCGGAAGCATCGGCCACCAGGGCCACCACGCTGTCCTTGGAGGTATAGGGATTGGTTTCCTTGGGGTAGCCGTACAGGGAATAATGGTCCCGGCGGGCCGATTCCCCAATCATAAGCACGCACACATCCCGGGTCTCGGAGATGGCCGAAGGATCCGGCAGCGGAATCTCCTTGACGTTCTTCTTGCGCTCTCCGTCAAAGTAGCGGATGGTGTTGACGATATACGACCAGGGCATAAGGAGACTGCCCAGTTCGGTGGAATTGCGGTCTATCCACGGCCAGTTTTTCATATTGCCGAAGATGACTGCCAGCACGGCGGCAACGGTAATGCCCGTCTGCCCCAGGAAGCGTTTGAAGGAGCCGTAATCCAGCTTTCTTCTGATTACATAGATGGACGGCAGCACGCCCAGCAGCAGCACGTAAAACACAAAGGCCCAGGAGAAGAAGCCCGATGCCTCCGAGTACTGCGTGCGCCATACGTTGCCCATCATCTCGTCCGTTACCAGCACCTCGTAGTTGTTCACGAAGTACAGCATAATGGCGTCTCCCACCAGGGTGAAGGCCAAAATGCAGCGGCCCACCATACGGAAACAGTACACCAGCAGGTAATAGAACAGGTAATTGACACCCACCAGCATCACCAGGCCCAGCAGAGTAAGCAGCACGCTGTTCCATCCCCCATCCAGGCAGGCGGCGGCGTGCCGGGCAAACGGCAGGTGGAAAGCCACCAGGGTATAGAGGCTCAGAAGCAGGCTGTACGTGCTCAGACGGGCTTTCTTGGGAGGCAGGGGTATCATTTTCTCTTATACAGGCTTACTAACAGGTAAAGGGTTCCGGCGATGCAGGCCAGCAGAAAAAGGTTCCACAGCACGGTGAGCACCCGGTTCAGGGGCTGGTGCTCGTTGTTGAAAGGACTGTCGGCCTGGGAAGCGTCGTACCGGGCGAAGGGGTTGGTGTAAATCACTTCCCCGCCCGGGAAATAGGCCGTGAGGCGGGCGTAGGGCTCTTCGGCCTGTAAAACATAGCTGATGCTGTCCGTGTTCTGAGCCAGCTTCAGTGTAGCGTGGTCCTGGCCGTTGATGCGGATGCTGTCGGCCCTTTCTGTGAGGGTCATTTTAATGGTGTCCCCTGCCATACCAATCTGACGGATGGCCGGCAGCTGATGGTTCTTCTCCCGCTTGACGTCCCAGTCCCCGTTGCCATAATCCGGCACGCGCATAGCGTAATAGCAGCCGGTGAGCAGGGTGTGCTTAAGATCTTCATAACGGGCCGAAGGGGTACAGAGGAAGTTGCACCGGATGGCAATCAGATGCGGATTGCGGGCATGGTGCAGGTCATCATTGGCCAGGCCGAAGCTGTAGTGGCCGGCGCTGAGGGCCTGGTCCCAGTACTCGTTCTGGGTGCTCACGTGGGTGTCCAGCTCCATAATCTCGTAGCCGGAGAGCTTCTCCATATCCACCTTGGTAAGGCCGATGGTGCGGTACGGATGATTGACCTGGATAAAGTCCGAGCCCTTGCCCAGATAATCCAGTTCAAACTGCATCTGGGAGGTAAGGATGGGCAGCAGCGGGTCCCAATGGATCACCTTCTGGCTGCCAAACACCAGCTTATGGAACTTGAAGGGGCTGTAGCCTTGCTCGTACACGTTCACCTGCAGGGCCTGGTCAAAGGGGTGCACGGTGAGCTCGTTGTGGTTGGAGAAGGTTACAATGTCGTAGCCCAGGCCTTCATATACCTCGTAGGTTTCCTGGGCGTCGGCCTCGGCCTCGTTGGGCGGGAACGGGCCCTTGACCCTTGTGTGGGTGTGGAAGTTGGCCCGCTTCCAGCCTTGTACGGTATCCAGCGCGCTGTACGGATTGTAGATATCCGGTCCGCTGAAAGGCTGGGGTTTGCGGAAACTGTAGATGGGGCTCACGCTGGTGACCAGGACGGCCAGCAGAAAGAGCAGCACCACGGTTGCCACGGCTACATACAGGATATGAAAGAGTTTCTTCATCAAATCTTCTTGGTTTTGGAACGGGGAACCATTACGCGGAGGGCTCCGGGCATCACATCCAGCTCAAAGGAGCTGCCGGCGTGGAAGGGGTCACCGTCAAAGTGCACCGGCCCTTCATCGCTTCTCCAAATGTAGAAATGGTTGCCCCGGAAATGCAGGAAATGCTTGCTGGTGGGCGCCTGGCCCAGCATCAGGCGGGTGGCCAGGTCCGGGATTTCCAAGGTAGAGAAGGGGTTCACCACCACTATGTCCAGCTGGCCGTCCTGCAGGGAGGCCATAGGCGCAATGCGGGCCTGGTTGCCCCACTGGTTGGCATTGGCCACCGTCACAAAGACGGCCTTTCCTTCCCAGAGAATGCCTTTATCCGAACGGATGGCATATTGGGTGAGGGAGCGCTGTCTCCACTCTTCCCAGGCCAGGGAGATGTATTTGGGAAGGCCCCGGCTGGTAGAACGGGCAAACTCCATACTCACTTTGGCATCCAGGCCGAAGCCTGCCGTACAGAAGAAAGGCTGTCCGTTCATCCGGGCCACGTCTATGCGGGCCTCGCAGCCTTTGTTGAGCGTGCGGATGGCCAGGAAGGGCAGGCGGCTGATGCCCAGGTGCAGGGCCAGGCCGTCTCCGCTTCCGCAGGGGACTATTCCAAGGATTTTCTCCGTTCCCACCAGGCCGCGGGCTACTTCACTCACGGTTCCGTCTCCTCCAACGGCCACAACAACTTCGGCCTGGCTTTCCCTTGCCATTTCCTCGGCTTCTCCGGCCCTGGAGGTGAACAGAATCCGGGGCTGGTATAAGGACAAGTCCAGGTGTTTTCCTATTGCGGAAAGCACCTGTGACTTATCAGTTATACCCGATATGGGATTAACAATAAATGTTATCTTCCTTGGCATATCACGGTTTTAAAGCGCAGGATTCGCAGGCCTCGGAGTAGTTTCCACTACATACCTTCTTGCCTTTCTGCGCCGCCAACATTTCCAACTCTTCCTGCTTGGCGCACTTGATGCCCCGCTTGCGCATTTCCGGGTTGGTGGAGATTTCTCCATCGGGGAACGGTCTCTTGAAAAAGAAGATGTTCACGCCCAGCAGCAGCACAGCGAGTCCAACAAAAAGTATGGCGGCAAGCAAGGTTTTCATTACAGCGGGAATTCGGAGGAAATGGGCTGGTAGTTGTATACGCGGAGGATCATTCTGGCAAACGTTTCGGCCAGGGAGACCACGCGGAACTTGCTCTGGAAGGCCTTCTTGGAAGGATCCAGCGGAATGGTATCGGTTACGTAAACCTCGGAGAGGGCGCTCTTGTCAATGCGCTCGTAGGCGGGGCCGGAAAGCACCGGGTGCGTGGCGAAGGCGCGCACGCTGCGGGCTCCGCGTTTGAGCAGCTCGTTGGCAGCCTCGGTGAGGGTACCGGCGGTGTCAATGATATCGTCAATGATTACAATGTCTCGGCCTTCTACTTCACCGATGGGGACAATCTTCTCAATCACATTGGCCTTTGCACGGGTCTTGTGGCAGATAACCACGGGGGTGTGCAGCTTCTTGGCGTAGGCGTTCACGCGCTTGGCACCGCCCATATCGGGAGCGGCCAGGGTGAGGGTGTCGGGGAACTCCTTGGCCATCTTTTCCAGGATGTTCAGGAAATCGTAGCTGGCGTAGAGGTGGTTCACGGGCATATCAAAGAAGCCCTGGATCTGGTCTGCGTGGAGGTCGCAGGTCATCACGGCGTCTGCGCCGGCCACCTTGAGCATATTGGCCACCAGCTTGGCGCCAATGGAAGTACGGGGCTTGTCCTTACGGTCCTGACGGGCCCAGCCATAATAAGGGATTACGGCAATGACCCTGTTGGCCGATGCACGCTTGGCAGCGTCAATGACGAGCAGCAGCTCCATCAGGTTGTCGGCCGTGGGGAAAGTGGACTGGATAATAAAGCAAGTAGCTCCTCTCACGCTCTCGGCGTAGTAGGGTTGGAATTCACCATCGCTGAAGCGGGAAACCTCCAGGGGGCCAAGGGTGACCTCCGGATCGGACTCCGGCTTGATGCGATTCATAGCTTCAACTACCTTCTCCGCAAAATAGCGGGAGGCATCACAAGTAAACAGCGCCATCCGGTGCTTATGGACATCGTTTATCATAGGGTTTTGAGTATAGAGTCTATGTAGTTGAGAATTTCTTCTTTTCCGGTGCCTTTCACCGAGGAGGAGATGAACACGGGCGGCAGCTCTTCCCAGTCTTCCAGGAGGCGTTCCTTGTTTTTGAGTACCTGGGCGTTCAGGACTTCCGGGCCCTGCTTATCGGCCTTTGTAAAGATTAGGCCGAAGGGGATGCCTTTCTCTCCCAGTTCGGAGATGAAGCGGAGGTCTACGTCCTGCATATCGTGGCGGGAGTCCAGCAGCACGAAGAGCATAATGAGCTCCTCCGAGTTGTTGATGTAATCCCAGATGATATGACGCAGACGGGCGCGGTCCTTGTCCGGCAGTTTGGCATAGCCATAGCCGGGGAGGTCCACCAGGTACCACTTGTCGTTGATGAGGAAATGGTTAACCAGCTGCGTTTTGCCGGGGGTCTGGGAGGTCTTGGCCAGTTTGGAGTTGCCGGTGAGCATATTGATGAGCGAACTCTTGCCCACGTTGGAGCGGCCGATGAAGGCAAACTCCGGCAATTTCTGAGCCGGTTTCTGCCCTACGCGGGTACTGCTGCCCGCAAATTCCGCCTTGATAATTTTCATATTTTGGCCTACTCCAAACTAACACGCAAAGATAACAAAAAAGACAGAAATACGCCACCTTTTTCCCAGTTATCTTTGCCCTTTGGGCTTTTTACGTTACCCCCTCCCGAAACCCCTCCCCTCGAGGGAGGGACTTTTCAATTTAATATGTAAATTTGCAGCATGAACGAGGACGAAAAATTCATGCGCGAGGCGCTTCGTGAAGCGTACGCCGCAGCCGATGCCGGAGAGATCCCCATCGGTGCCGTTGTGGTATGGAAAGGCCGCATCATCGGCCGCGGTCACAACCAGACCGAACGCCTGCACGACACCACGGCCCACGCCGAAATGCTGGCCATCACCGCCGCCACCGAATCGATGGGCGGCAAATACCTCAACGACTGCACCCTCTACGTCACGGTGGAGCCCTGTCCCATGTGTGCCGGGGCCATGGCCTGGGCCCAGCTGGGCCGCGTGGTCTACGGTGCCCCCGACCAGCGCCGCGGCTACTCCCTCTTCTCCCCTTCCCTTCTCCACCCCCGCACCGAAGCCGTCGGCGGCATCCTCCAGGAAGAATGCGTCCAGCTTATGCTCGATTTCTTCCGCGACAAACGGTAATCTGACACCCCATCCTCCGGAAAGAAGAGGTGCCCTCCAGGGAGAGCCTCCTGCCGGTACGGACCTTCGGTCCTATCCCTCCCACCGCTTCGCGGCGGGCCCCTCCCATTCACGAGCCATGGGCGGCTACGCCGTCCGGAGGCTCTCCCTTCCAGTCACCAATGATTGGACACTGGCACTTAAATAAATAGTAATCAATGAAATAAGCAAATGAACTCCCATTGATTGACAGGGGGTCCAAGTAGCTAACCATCATATAACCATTAACTTAACTGCCAGCGCGAAAAGCAGAAATGGACGAGACCCGAAAAACCAATTTCCTCCAGATTCATCAATCCGGTGTGTGAAATCACCCCAAAACGCACACGGGAGCAGTCAAAAACCCGTCGCGTGTGCAAAACAGGCCCAAAACGCACACCAGAGTCCCCATGGTGCGGTAAACGTGCCAGAAATTGTGACGTCTACCGCGAAAACCCTATGAAAATGAGGTAGACGGTCCGGAAAGTGGGACGTCTACCACGCTCTGCCCCCATCTGGTGCAGTTCAACGAAAAATGGCGCCCTTAGTAGGGTACGGAGGCCGAAGGCCGACCCAGGGGGTCTGGGGGATTAGGCCCCCAGTCTGTCGAAGACATTTGTTCAACGAAAAATGGCGCCCTTGTGAATGACAAGGAGGCCGAAGGCCGACCCAGGGGGTCTGGGGGATTAGGCCCCCAGTTTGTCGAAGACATTTGTTCCGGAGCGAAGCGACGAGGGAGGGGTTTGGGGAGTCCTCTCACCAATGAATCGAAGATTCTGTCGGTGCAGTTCAACGAAAAATGGCGCCCTTTGAAAGGCGCCAAATTTCGTTGAACTGCAGCGATTCGAACGCTGACTGAGGGAACCAAAATCCCTAGTGCTACCATTACACCACAGTTCAATACCGGGCTGCAAAGATATAACAATTCTTTGGAAAAAGTGCTATCTTTGGGGAAAATTGAATTCGTATGAAAGGTGTAACCTTGTTTTTAGCCAACGGCTTTGAAGATATGGAGGCCCTGGGCACGCGCGATGTGCTGGTAAGGGGCGGCGTACAGGTTTTGACGGTATCCATCACGGATGAATATCTGGTGGAAAGTTCCCACGGAGTGGCGGTTTCGGCCGATACCTGCTGGGCCGATGTGGAGGTTATGGAACCCGGCACGGATGCTACGGACGTGATGATATTCCCCGGCGGAATGCCCGGCAGCAAGAACCTGGCCCAGCACCAGGAGCTGATGGAAATCCTGCAGGACCACTGGGCCCGCGGCGGCGCCGTGGCGGCCATCTGCGCCGCTCCCGGTCTGGTAGTGTCCCAGTTGCCCGGCCTGGAAGGCAAGAAGTTCACCTGCTTCCCGGGCTTTGAGGAGTCCCTCATTGCCAAGGGTGCCGTATTTACACCGGAAAGCACCGTCACGGACGGCAACCTCATCACCGGACGCGGAGCCGGGCATGCCGTAAACTTCGGCCTCGCCATCCTCCGTTATCTGAAGGGCGACGAGGCCGCAGAAAAGGTCAAAGCCGGACTAACGATCTAGTTCCTTCTGTTCCCCAGGGAAATATAGTAGAGAAGGGTGGCCAGGGAGCCCAGGGCTGCAATGACGTACGTGTATGCGGCCCACTTGAGGGCGTCCTGTGCCATGGGCTTGGTTTCGTAGCCAACGATGCCGGCATTCTCCAGCCATGCCACGGCGCGGGTGCTGGCATTGATCTCCACCGGCAGGGTGATAAAGCTGAACAGGGTGGTAAGGGCAAACAGGCCGATTCCCAGCCACAGCAGAGACGGCATCACGTTGATGAGCAGCACCCCAGCCAGCAGCACCCAGGAAACGATATTGCTGGAGAAGGACACCACCGGAACCAGGGCCGAACGCATCTTGAGGGGAGCATACCCCGTGGCGTGCTGCACCACGTGCCCACATTCGTGGGCGGCCACGGCGGCGGAGGCCACGGAACGGCCATAATACACGCCTTCGCTCAGGTTGACGGTTTTGGTGGTGGGGTCGTAATGGTCCGAGAGTTTACCGGCAATGGAGACAATCTTGACGTCCCGGATGCCGTGCGCGGCCAGCATTCGGCTGGCTACTTCGGCCCCTGTGAGGCCCACCGGTATTTCTGCGTATTTATCAAAGCGGCGCTGAAGCATAGTCTGAACCAACTGGCTCAAAATCATCACCGCAATGAGGATAATCCAAATCATTGTAGGGGACATATCTTTACTTTTTAAAGGTTCAAAAACCCTTCTCTCAAATATCGCTCCTAATGCAAAAATAAACAATTTTTATGACTATATGTCAGTCCAAAGTGTTAAATTTGCAGTATGATTGAGGACGATTTCTCCCGTTTGGAGCTTAATCTGAAGGCTGCCACGGAGAATTTCAGATACTTCCGCACTATGCTGGACCCTCAGACCAAACTGCTGGTTTTGGTCAAGGCCAACGCATACGGTCACGGCGGGGTAGAGTTCGCCGCTATGATGCAGCGCGCCGGAGCAGATTACCTGGCCGTAGCCTACCCTGTAGAGGGTTTGGAACTGCGCCGCAACGGTATCTCCCTGCCCATTCTGGTCCTCACCGCCGGAACGGATTTCTATCCGGAAATCATAGAGACCCGAATGGAACCTTCCATCCCCAATCTGTACTCCCTCCAGAAACTGGTTTCCGTCTTAAAGGAAAAAGGCCTCAAGGACTACCCCATCCACATCAAGCTGGATACCGGTATGCACCGCCTGGGCTTTATGGGAGACGAGATTCCGGCCCTCATCGACTTCCTCAAACAAAGCCCCGAGGTTCGTGTCAAAGGCCTCTTTTCGCACCTCTGCGTGGCCGATGAACCCGAGCAGGACGCCTTCACCCATGCCCAGCTGGACCTCTTTGAACAGCGCACCAAGCAAGTGGCCGATGGCATAGGCTATATGCCCATGCGGCACATCCTCAATTCGGCCGGTATCGAAAGGTTCAACCAGTACCAGTACGATATGGTCCGCCTGGGGATCGGCATCTACGGCATCAGCGCCCTCCCCGGAGTAAAGCTCGCCCCCGTCGCTTCCCTGAAGGTAAAGATCCTGCAAATCAAAACGCTGACATCCGGAGATACAGTAGGTTATGGCCGATGGGGCCAGGCCAAGGAAGGAACCGTCATAGCCACCATCCCGGTAGGCTACGCCGACGGCATAGACCGCCACCTGGGCCGGGGCGCCGCCTCCTTCTCCCTCAACGGTCACCGGGTCCCCACCATAGGCAACATCTGTATGGATATGTGTATGCTGGACGTAACCGGCGTGCCCTGCGCCGTGGGTGACACCGTCACCGTCTTCGGAGAAGACCCCACCGTCAGCGAACTCGCCCAAATCCTGGGCACCATCCCTTACGAAATCCTCGCCTCCGTCCCCCGCCGCATCCACCGGGTTGTCACCCGGTGAATGAAGAGTCTTCGACTCATTGAGGGGAGAGACCCCTCAAACTCCCCCCTCGTCGCTTCGCGCCGGAAAGGTTAATCCGGAGGAAATTGGTTTTTCGGGTCCCGTCCCGAAAAATAATTTCCGGAGGATGGTTATCTCTTGTAAGAGAACTGGCGGCCGTCGGGGAGGGTGAAGGTGATCTCATCTATGTCTACCACATCTCCACGGATGGAGAGCTTTGCGCCGGCAACAGCCTCTTCCTTGATGCTGTCGTAGGCCTCCTTGAAGGCGGGGGCGTCGGCAATGGGAACACGCAGTTCGATTCTGTGCCAGAAGATGGGAACCCCCGCTCCTTCCGGGAATCTCTCGTGTTTGATGATAGCCTTGGGAACCAGTGTAAAGCATTCATTTTCGGCATCGTACTTCCCATAGATATCCATTTGCAGGCGCGTCCATTTGAAGTAGGCCTCCTTCAAGTCTCCCAGCTGCTTTTCCAGATAGGCGGCCTGGAGGGCGGGGCTGGCCATACGGGCCTCATAATCGGCCTGCTTCTCAAATTCCCCCTTGACGGTATATTCCACCACCGAATCAATGTACCAGTGACTGTAGCAAATCTTAGGAAGAAGGGTATATGCCCCCCGGACGCCCGTGTACACATCGCCATCCAGCTGGGGATAGATGCACGGGATGAGTTCCTGATCGTGCGTATCCAGCACGCCCCACTTGCCATCCTTGCAAACGATGATGGATGCGGGATCATAAAAGGCGTCTTCCACCGGGCCGATCTTGTCGTACGGAAGCGTGACGGGTTGCATCTCCCGGTCCATAAGAAGCCATTTGTCTCCGGAAAGTAACCAGATCCGATTGCCGCGCGAAAGCATATTATCATAGCGGAACACCTCATTGCCGGACCAATCATAAATCACATTTTCCCACCACTGGGTAAAGTCTCCGCCGTTACCTTCCCTGAGGATATTATCCGTTTTTAAATGGGAAATCCGATTCACAACACATTCCTCACTTAGGATATCCAAAAAATTCAGATAAATATCGAAATACCTGTATTTTTCGTTTCTCCCCCAAGGGCCATAGGCTCTGTACAAACCAAAACGGTTGGACAACTGCTCCACCGGGAACAGGCACACCTGCTCGAGCTGGCCCTCCACTATCCGATAAATACCCACGCGGGTACGCGAAAAAGAGCGCTTTGAGCCGTCCGGCCATATCCACTCGTGTCCTTCCATCCACAGGCAGCCGTTAAAGCGCTCCGGACATCCGGCCATCGGCCCTTTCTGGGAATCCATAAAAATCATCCGTTCCCACTCAAAAGTACCCGCCGGAATCCTGAACTTTTCGTTTTTCCTTTCTTTCTGATAATAGCTGATCTCCTTACTTGTAGCGGGCGCAATGATCCATTTTCTTGCTGCCGCATCCCACAAACAAGGGCCATCTTCCCCTCTCAAATTCTTTCCCTGACGGATTTCATAGTTTCCATAGGTTAACACCTCGCTGTCCTTGGCCCGCTGCTTGTCGTACATCTCTTTCCAAGGGGCCATCATTTCATTGAAAGCCTCGCTGGCCGAAGAATAATGCTTGGTCTGTCTCTGCGCCCCCAGCGGCAGGCACAGTATCAGCGACAGCGTAAAAAGAAGAAGATTCCGTTTCATAATCCATTGGTTATCGGTACAAATATAACGAAAAAGGAGATAAGCTACTCGAGCTTATCTCCTTTTTCGTTATACATTTCATTTTGCAGGACCGTGAAATCGGTCACTTCCTGAAGGTCCAGTTTTACCTTGTAGCGCTTGCGCCAGCGGGTAATGTAGGAATTGAACAGCCCTCGTTTGAGATACGCTCCCAGGATGGGGCTAGTCTTGAGTGTGATGGTCCGGACTCCTTTTTCAATGACGTAGAAGGCAATCTTGCGCTCTATTTCTTCGTCTATTACCACACTGGAGTGGATCTTTCCGGTACCGTGGCACACGGGACACTGCTCGGAAGTATTGATTTCCGTAACCGGCCTTATGCGCTGACGGGTAATCTGCATTAACCCGAACTTGGTGAGCGGAAGCACGTTGTGCTTGGCTCTGTCGGCC
>JAEEQI010000203.1 GCA_016285215.1 Bacteroidales bacterium
TCTTCTTTTATTTAAGTTTCGAGTTATAGTGAGGGTGGACTTTGCCCTTGGAGATGTTTTGGAGCTTGCTGGCTATCATCTTTTTGCGGATGGGAGCGGCGTGGTCCGTGAAGAGGTCTCCGTCCAGGTGGGACATCTCGTGCTGGATCATCCGGCAGGCAAAGTTGTCAAATTCCTCGGTAACTTCCTGCAGGTCTTCGTTGTAATAACGCACCTTCATCTTCTTGGGTCTGAGGACGTCGCAGTAGATGCCGGGGATGGAGAGGCAGCCCTCGGAATAGGTTACCTGCTCTTCGCTTTCTTCAATGATTTCCGGGTTGATGAGCGTGCGGCGGAAGTCCTTGAGGTAGGGGTAGGTGTCTGCCACCACGTCTCCGTCTACAATCACCACGCGCTGGCTCACGCCAATCTGCGGGGCGGCGAGGCCGCAGCCATCGGCCCTTACCAGGGTATCCTTGAGGTCTTGCACCAAAGCTGCAATTCCTTCCTTGTCTTTTAAGTTGGCGGGTTCCGCCGTGCGGCGCAAAACTTCGGCGCCGTAGAGATAGATGGGTTTTATCATTTTCTTCTTCTTGTCTTGTTCCGGGACAGGCTGTCCGGTACGTTGAGCGGGTCCATACCCGCCACTCCGCTGCTGCCGCTCTGGCGGTCCAGATAGCTCTGGAGAATAAGGGCGGCCGAAATCTTGTCTACTGAGCCTTTCTCGCGGCGCTCGCTCTTTTTGGCTCCGCCGTCAATGAGGGCACGCTGGGCCAGGACCGAGGTAAAGCGCTCGTCTTCCAGGTGGACCGGGGTGTCCGGAAAGGCTTTTTGCAACTGTTTCAGGAACACGTCTACATAGGCCTGGGCTTCAGAGGGTTGGCCATCCATATTGATGGGATAACCCACTACAAAGGCAAGGATTCTCTCAGACGTAGCATAATTTTTGAGATAATCTATTATCTTTGTAGAATCAATTGTATCCAGAGCAGAAGCAAAGATACCCAGAGGGTCGCTGGCGGCAACACCTGTGCGTTTGCGTCCGTAATCTATGCCAATGTATCTGTCCATTACAATTTGCAAAGGTAAGCATTTTTATGGAGAAATCAGATAAGAAGGAGTCACGCAACTATCGCTTGTCCCTCATTGATGCCGTGTCGCACGAGCGCCTTTGGAGCGTTCGGTTCACGCGTCCCATCTTCATTGGGGCTATGGTATCCGGGATTGTGGTAGCGCTGGTGGCTTTCTATAGCCTAATAGCCTATACCCCCATCCGCACGTTCATCCCCGGCTATCCGGACGCCCAGACGCGCCGCCAGGCCGTGCAGAACGCCCAGAAAATTGACTCGCTGGAAATGCGGCTTATGCAGTGGGAACTCTATTCCCAGAACCTCCGCCGCATTGTGTCGGGAGACACCCCCATCCGCCTGGACAGCATCCTGCTGGGTGCCAAAGGCAGCAGGGACATCACCGACGAGCAGTATTTCACCCTCCGCGATTCCCTCTTAAGGGCCGATGTAGTGGCCCAGGAGCAGTTCAACGTGGATGACGTTTCCACCAGAAACCTTCCCCTGGAGGCCATTTCCTTCTTCCCGCCGGTAAAAGGCGTGGTGTCGGAAGGATTTGACCGTGCCCTGCATCCGTACCTGGACATTACCGCCCCCGCCGGCAGTATGGTCTCCGCCGTACTGGACGGCACCGTGGTGCATACTTCCTGGGATGCGGAAGACGGCTACCTTATGGTTATCCAGCATTCCGGTGATATCCTGTCCGTGTACAAACACAACCAGAAGCTCCTGCACCGGCAGGGAGACGTGGTCAAGGCAGGTACGCCCATCGGCCTGCTTTCCCAGTCGGCGTCCCTTACCAAGGGAGACCATCTCCATTTTGAACTCTGGTACGAAGGCCAGGCCCTGGATCCCGCCCTCTATATCAAGTTTTAGCCTATGGAGCAAAAGAGCATTGCCATTCTGGGTTCTACCGGTTCCATTGGCACGCAGACGCTGGACGTGGTGAGACAACACCCGGACCGCTTCTGCGTGTTTATGATTTCGGCCAACAGCAGTGCAGACCTTCTCATTGAGCAGGCCCGCACCTTCCACGTGCCGCACGTGGTCATCTGCAATCCCGACAAGTTCCAGCAGGTTAAGGAGGCCCTTCCGGGCGTGGATGTCCGTCTGGGCATTGACGCCGCCTGCGAGCTGGTCCAGGCTCCCGAGGTGAAGGTGGTAGTGGCCGCTATGGTTGGCTTCAGCGGGCTTAAGCCCACGCTGGCCGCCGTCCGTGCCGGCAAGACCATTGCCCTGGCCAACAAGGAAACCCTGGTGGCTGCCGGCTCGCTGGTGATGGGGGAGGCCGCCCGCTGCAAAGCGCCCATCTATCCTGTGGATTCGGAGCATTCCGCTATTTTCCAGTGCCTGCTGGGGGCTGGTGGAAATCCCCTTAAAACCATCCATCTCACCGCTTCCGGCGGTCCTTTCCGTACCTGGGAGAAGGACAAGATTGCATCGGCCACCAAGGCACAGGCCCTGAAGCATCCCAACTGGGATATGGGGGCAAAAATCACCATAGATTCCGCCACCATGATGAACAAGGGCTTCGAGGTCATCGAGGCCAAGTGGCTGTTCGGGGTGGAGGCTTCCCGCATCCATGTGGTGGTGCATCCGGAGTCTGTGGTCCACTCCATGGTAGAGTTTGAGGACGGTGCGGTGATGGCCCAGCTGGGCTGTCCGGACATGCGCCTTCCCATTGCCCTGGCCATGGCGTATCCCACCCGTCTTCCGCTGGAAGGGAAGAGGCTGGACTTCGGCACCCTGGGCTCCCTCACTTTTGCAGAGCCGGACCGGGACAAATTCCCCTGCCTGCAGCTGGCCTTCGACGCCATAAGTCAGGGGGGTAATATCCCTTGCGCCATGAATGCCGCCAACGAGGCTGCCGTGGCCGCCTATCTGAAGGATAGAATCCGTTTCTACGATATTCCGGAGGTGATTTCCGCCGTTATGGAAAGCACGTCCTTCGTGCAGGAACCCTCTCTCGAGGATATCTTTGCCACCCACGAAGAAGCCTTCGCCCAGGCACAGAGGAGGATATCGGCCCTATGATGGTTCTGATGAAAACCCTCCAGGTTATCCTGGCGCTTTCCGTGCTCATCCTCATCCACGAGGCGGGGCACTTCTTTTGGGCCCGCGTGTTCCATATCAAGGTAGATAAGTTCTTCCTTTTCTTTGACATAGGCGGTGCCAAGCTC
>JAEEQI010000204.1 GCA_016285215.1 Bacteroidales bacterium
GTTTCCAAAGCGGAAGTACTCTATGTGGATGTACTTTTGGGCGTTCCGGATGTCTTCCAGCAGGAGTTCGCGCTTGCGGGCGCCGGAGGTGATGATCTCAAAGGAGTTGCCGGCGTAGACCTTGTTGCCCTCTCCGGAAGAGCGAAGCAGGCGGGAAAGCGGCTTCAGGCGTTCCGGAATCTTATCCATATCCTTGTCCGTGAACCAGGCTTCCTTCTGCTCCGGGGTGAGCTCCTTGTCCAGGAGTTCCATAGCCTTGCCGTGCAGACGCTTCATAGTGGCTTCCGTTCGGTAATCAATACCCGCCAGGCA
Organism: Bacteroidales bacterium; assembly: GCA_016285215.1. Next base: position 313 of record JAEEQI010000204.1, read on the forward strand.
ATAGGCAATGACGCCCAGACCCGGGAGGATAATGATGAGCGTGATCCATAAGAGTTTGTCGTCCGTGCTTCGGCCCCCAAGCAGAATCTGAACGATTACCACCAGGGAAAAAGCGGCCGATATGGACAGCAGAATGGGCATAACTCTTGCAAAGATAAGAATTATCAAATAGAGATACCATAGTTTTTTGTATCTTTGCGGCTACGTATTTGGAAAGAATGAAGCACTACCTAAAGAAATTCGAGGACCAGATCCACCAGAGGCCCAACGAGCCCGCCCTGTGCGATTACCAGGGAACCAGCTATACCTACCAGGATGTGGCCACCCTCATAGAAGAGTACCACCGCTTCTTCAGTGCCATTGGCATTGAGAAGGGAGACAAGATTGCCCTGTGCGCACGTAATTCGGCCCGCTGGGCCATTTTCTTCCTGGCGGTCAACACCTACGGTGCCATCATCGTGCCCATTCTGCCCAACTATCTGGCGCCGGGCATTGCCCAGCTCATCCGCCACTCAGACAGCCAGCTCCTGCTCACAGACCCGGAGCTCTGGGCCCAGCTTAGCAAAGAGTCCCTTCCCCAGATCCGCGGCGTTGTGAGCGTCAAGGAAGACAAGCTCCTCTGGTGCGAGAACGAGGCCATTGTCAAGGCCTGGGAGCAGCGGGAAGTCAAGAACCTCAAGCCTTCCAAGGTATCCTATCAGGTAGATACCCAGTCCGTGGCCATCATCAACTACACTTCCGGCACTTCCGGCGACCCCAAGGGCGTGATGCTCACTTACGGAGCTATGTCGGACATTGTAGAATACTGCCAGGAGCACATCTACAACGGACACGAGACCATTATCTCTATGCTGCCGCTGGCCCATATCTACGGCCTGGCTATGGAGTTCATCTATCCCTGCTGCACCGGTTTCACCATCTACTTCCTGGGCAAGACTCCCTCCCCTTCCCTGCTTATGAAATCTATGCAGGAGATTCGGCCCTATCTGGTTATCACCGTGCCGCTCATTATGGAGAAGATCCACGCCAACTGGATCAAGCCCCATCTGTCGTCGCGCCCGGCCAAGGCCATCAGCACCCTTCCCTACGTACGTCTGTCCTATTATAAGACCGTAGGCAAGAAGGTGTTGGAACTGTTTGGCGGCCGTGTGAATACCCTCATCATTGGCGGTGCTCCCCTTAGCTGGAAGGTGGAGAGCGACCTCAAGAAAATCGGCCTGCCCTATGTGGTGGGTTATGGCCTCACGGAAGGCTGTCCGCTGCTGTCCATTGAGACGCCGCTGGGTTTTGCACCCGGCTCCTGCGGCAAGCCCATCCACGAGATTAGAATTGACTCTTCGGACCCCGAGCGAGTACCCGGAGAAATCCAGTCCCGCGGCCCCAATCTCTTTGTGGGCTATTACAAGAATCCGGACGCCGATGCCGCAGCCCATACCGCCGACGGATGGTTCCGCACCGGAGACCTGGGCGTGATGGATATCGAGGGCAACCTCTTCATCCGCGGCCGCATCAAGTCGCTCATCCTGAGCGCCTCGGGCCAGAATATCTATCCGGAAGAAATTGAGCAGGAACTCTCCCTCCACCCTATGGTGGAAGACTCCCTGGTGCTGGACCGCGGGGGCAAAATCATTGCCCTGGTCTATCCCAAATCAGGCGTGGCGCCCCACGTGGAGAAGGAAGAAGACCTCAACGTCTTCTGCGAAGAGATCCGCAATACCACCAACAAGCTCCTGCCGGCCTTCAGCCAGATTTTCAGGGTAGAGCTGGTGGACGTTCCCTTTGAGCGCACGGCCAAGGGAACCATCAAACGTCATCTGTATCAGTAGAAGACTTACTTCTCAATAAGCTTAAGAAACTCGTTGCGGGTTTTGTCGCTCTTGAGGAAGATGCCAGAAAAGGCCGAAGTGGTTGTAATGGCATTGGACTTCTGTACCCCGCGCATGGACATGCAGGTGTGCATAGCCTCAATGACCACGGCCACGCCCAGCGGATGCAGGGAATCCTGGATGCAGTCACGGATTTGCTCCGTGAGACGCTCCTGGACCTGGAGACGGCGGGCGTAGGTTTCCACCACGCGGGCAATCTTGCTGAGGCCGGTGATCTGGCCGTCGGGGATATAGGCTACGTGGGCCTTGCCAATGAAGGGCAGCATATGATGCTCGCACAAAGAGAAGAGCTCGATGTCCTTCACAATGACCATATGGTTGTAGGGCTCCTGGAATAAGGCGCTCTTGACCAAGGCTTCCCCGTCCTGGAAATAACCCTGGGTCAGGAACTGCATAGCCTTTGCCACACGCTCGGGGGTCTTGAGGAGACCCTCACGGTTGGGATCCTCTCCCAGCAGCTCCAGGATGGCCTTGATGTGGCCCTGAATCTCCTGCGTGGTCTTTTGGTCGTATTCTTCTATTTTCCGGTATGCCATTGGTCTGTTCTTTGTAGCAAAAAGTTTTCGTAAAAAAGGACTGCAAAATTAAACAAAAAAATCCATTATATCATTTTTTTGTCTATCTTTGCACCCCCAAACCAGCCAACGGCTGTATTTAAAGGACTGATAATAAACAAATAAAAACCATACACACTATGTTTTGGACACTCGAACTAGCCAGCAGCCTGGACGATGCTCCGTGGCCGGCAACCAAAGAAGAACTCATTGACTACGCAACCCGCACCTGCGCTCCCGACGAGGTAATCGAGAACCTGGAAGAGCTGGACGACGATACCGAAATCTACGAATCCATCGAAGACATCTGGCCCGACTACCCCACCAAGGAAGACTTTATGTGGAACGAGGAAGAATATTAGGGCTTAACTGACTGAAATACAGAGAATTAGCTCGGATGGGTGCCATTTTAGCGAATGGTGCCCATCCTCATTTTATCGCATTCTGTCGCATCCTGTCGAAACG
>JAEEQI010000205.1 GCA_016285215.1 Bacteroidales bacterium
TGGTCCGGCCGACTACACCCAGGGTGCTATGCGCAATGCCCGCAAGGAGAACTACCGCTCGGTGGGCGACGAACCTATGTCACAGGGTACCCGCTGCCACCAGCTGGCCGAGTACGTGATCTTTGACGCTCCGCTCTCCATGCTGTGCGATTCTCCTTCCAATTATATGCGCGAGCCCGAGTGCACCGCTTGGATTAGTGCCATCCCTACTACCTGGGATGAGACCGTTGCGCTGGATGGCAAGATAGGGGAGTACGTGGTGATGGCCCGCCGCAAGGGTAACACCTGGTATGTGGGCGCCCTCACCAACTGGGAGGCCCGTGACCTGGAGCTGGATCTGAACTTCCTGCCGGCCGGTACCAAGGTGCAGGTGGTGGCCGACGGTGTCAACGCTCACCGCGCTGCCCGTGATTATAAGATGTCTGAGGTGGTGCTGGACGGCCAGCCGGTTAAGATTCACCTTGCGCCCGGTGGCGGCTGGGTGTTATCTTGCGAAATTTCAGAGCCATAACGCCCCAGAAAGCTTCTCCAAAGATTCCACCGCTCATTTTAGAGGTGCCCTTCTGTCTGTTGGTAAAGACGATGGGCACTTCTTTTATGGTGAACCCAAGCTTCCAGGCGCTGTATTTCATCTCAATCTGGAAGCCGTAGCCTTTCATCTTGACGGCGTCCAGGTCCAGGGTTTCCAGGACTTCCCGCTTGTAGCATACGAAACCGGCTGTGGTGTCGTACACGCGCATCCCCAGCACGGTTCTCACATAGGCCGAAGCAAAATAGGACATAATGATGCGGCTTATGGGCCAGTCAATCACGCTCACACCGTTGCAGTAGCGGGAGCCCACGGCCAGCTGGGCGCCTCCCTCCGAGCAGGCCTCGTAGAGTCTCAGCAGATCCTGCGGGTTGTGGGAGAAGTCGGCGTCCATTTCAAAAATGTAGTCATATCCGTGATCCAGGGCCCAGCGGAAACCGGTGAGGTAGGCGGTGCCCAGACCCAGCTTGCCGCTGCGTTCCAGAAGGTGCAGCGTTTCCGGGTAATCTTTCTGGGCTTCCTTGACCAGGGCGGCGGTTCCGTCGGGGGAGCCGTCGTCTATCACCAGTACGTTGAAGGTGCCGGGGAGAGCGAACACCGCGGCTATGATGCCTTTGATGTTCTCCTTCTCGTTGTAGGTGGGGATGATGACTAGTTTTTTGTCCATTTGTTCTATATGCTTCTATTATAGGGATTGATAGCCGGTGAGCACGTGGCTGTAGTAGTTCCGGTCTATCTTTCCAACAATGTTTATTCTCAGTTGTTCCTGCTCCCAGCGGATGCCCTCTATGTTCACTCCCTCAGGGAGGAAGGCCTTTATGGCGGCATCCAGGCGGGCCAGGATTTCTTTCTCAGTTTCTATAATGTTGTCTTCCAGCACCACGTGGGCCACCAGGGGTTGGTCTTCCGTGGCCAGCTGGCATACCAGGGCATCTTTTACCGCAGGGTCTTCCCGCAGCTTGTTGGCTATGTCAAACAGGTATACCTTTTCTCCGTTAGGTGCCACAACGTGCTGGGCCATACGGCCATACACAAAAAGCTTGCCATTTTGGTCCAGCTGTCCGTAATCCTGCGTGTGCATCCAGCCGTCCTGGCTGCAGCCCATAGCGAGGGACGGGGTCTTAACGCAAATCTCTCCTCTTTCCTCGTAGCCCAGTTCGTTTCCGTCCTGGTCAAAAATGCCCACCACGTTGCCGGGGAAGGGGTATCCTACGCTCACGACGGCGCGGGAGTAGTCTTTGTCAAAGCCCGTGGGCTCGTAGTCCACCGTGCATACGGAGAAGGTTTCACTGAGGCCGTAGCCGGAGGTGAGGGCTACCGGGCTTCCGCAGGCTTCCAGGACTTCGTTGATGTGCTTCAGGGCTGCAGGGGTGCAGCCTTCGCCGCCCATCACGGGGAAGCGGAGGAAGCTGAGGTCGGGCCGCTTTCCCTTTTGGATGAGCCGGTCCACGTGCTTGATGAAGCGTACCCAGTAGGCGCCGGTGGCCAGGGAGATCTGCGGGCGGAAGGCCAGCACGTTCTTGGCAAACTGCTCGGCACTCATCCGGGGATCCAGATACACGGTCATACTGCGGTGCAGCGGGGCCATTACCAGCACAAAGAAGCCGGTGCACACAAAGGGCGGCAGGGGACAGTATGACTTTCCTTCGCGGAAGGGTGTTCCCTTGAGGTTGAAGGCCAGTGCGTTGCGGCACATAGCTATCATAGCCTCGTCGCTCATCGCTATCTGGTTGGCGTAGCCCTTGCCGGTGGTGCCGGAGGAACAGAAGATGTACGCGGGTTTTCCCGTTTCGGCCTTCTTCTCCAGCGGTCCGTTGTATTTTCCGAAGCGCCGGATGGCGGTATCGGCCCTTAAATATTTGGCGCTGTGGCACGGATGCTTGAGGCGGTTCAGGGGTGCGGCTGCCAGTTTGAGGGGATAGCTCATCGAGTGCGTGGCACTCAGGATGACCACGTGTTCAAACTGCGGGCGCTCCAGGATTTTCCGGATGTCTTTCTCCATTCCGTCAAAGACAAAGGCCACCCGGCTGTTGCCAACCATAGTTTCCAGCGCTTCCGGCTTTACCATCAGGTTGGGCAGGTTGGCAGTGACGCCAATCATATCGGCCGCCAGCATAATATAGATGAATTCCGGGAAAGAAGGGCCGAAGAGGAGTACCTCGTCTCCTTCGTCCAGGCCCATTCCTTTGATGACGCGGGCCCAGAGGTGCACCTGCGCCACAAGCTCTTTGCGGCTGATTCTTCGGCCAAAATAGACCAGCGCGTCGTGCTGGTTGTTGTCTTCCAGGATTCCGCTCTCCAGGAATTTCCACAGCGTCTTCTGGGGGAAGTCCTTTTGCAGGATTTCCTCGTAACCGCTGGCGTAGAACTGTTTCCAGCGCATTTCCTCAGAAGGGTGTTTGGTATCTTTCATAGTTTTCTATCTCACGGTTAAGTACAGCCGCGTCATATCGGACGGGTTCTCTCCTGCAAAGGCCATATTCACCTGTACCATAAAGGCTATGATCAAATGTGGGCTCATACCTTTTCTGGGGATGATTTTGAAGGCCGGGACGGACAACATATGAACGTTGCGGTTCTTTCCCTGGTTGCTTAATTGCTGATACACGTTGTAGGCCGTGTAGTAGGGAATCATATCGTCCTTCTTGCAGTGGGCTATGTATATCTGGTGCCGGGGCGTCCAGCC
>JAEEQI010000206.1 GCA_016285215.1 Bacteroidales bacterium
GAAGGAACCTGGCACACCTGTCCGTCTATCTGCTCAAAGCGGGACTGCAGGGCAGGATGGGCCGACAACACCTTCTGAACAGCTTCCTGCAAGGCTTCCGCCGACACTTCTCCGGGGAAGGTCCAAACCATAGGAATATTGTAGATGGTCTCCTGCGGAGCCTTCATGCAGTCCAGGAACACGCCGGCCTGCTGGTTGGTGAGGGGCTGAGGGCCAATGGCGCCGTCCTGTCCGGCTGCGCCGCCCGCTTTGTCGCCGGCCATCCAGATCTTGAGAATCTCGTTCTCTATGCTCTGGAGGGTGGCGGTCTTGGCAAAGGTGTTCATATCGGCCTGTACGCCGTAGCGCTTGAACAGTTCGGTGGCCAGGCGCAGACCGCTCAGGGAACTGAGGCCGTAGAGCATCAAAGGTTCGGTGAGGCTGGCGCCTTCTATACCGGTGGTTTCCTTGAGGAGGGCCACCAGCTCTTCCTCCAGGAGGTTGAGCGGTGCGGCGGCTTGATCCTGAGCCTTCTTGGCCTGCGGCTTGGGCAGGGCCTTCACGTCCACCTTCTGGTTCACGTTGAGGGGGATGGATTCTATCTGCATGGTAACCGTGGGCACCATGTAGGGTGGCTTGCGTTCAAGGATAAAGGCGTTGAGGGCGGCTGTATCCACCTCCTGGTCACTTACCACATATGCGGCCATGAATTTGCCGCCGCCTTCCTGGTCGAAGGCCTGAACGGTTACGTCCTTGATGCCCTGGAATTCCCGGATTACAGCCTCCACTTCCTTGAGCTCAATGCGGAAGCCGCGGATCTTCACCTGGGCGTCTTTTCGGCCTATATACTCAATATCTCCGTCGGAACGGTAGCGCACAATATCGCCGGTACGGTACAGGCGTTTGAAAGCCGGATCTTTCTCGTAAGGGTTGTCGGCGAAGGATTCGGCGGTCTTATCCGGGCGGCCCAGATAGCCGTCTCCTACCTGCAGGCCAGCCTCCAGCAACTCACCGGCGGCACCCACGGGCACACGCTTGCCGGCCTTGTTCACCACATAGCAGTGGATGCCGGGCTGCGGGATGCCGATGGGGATGTTCTCCTCCTGCTTCTTTACCTCCTTGGAAACAACATAGCAGAGGCTCTCGGAGGGACCGTAGCAGTTGAATAGCTTATAGTTGGGCAGCGGCAACGCGCTCAGCTTCTCGCCACCGGTATACAGCACCTGCAGGCCCTTGCAACTGGGATAGTTGATGGCGAACTGGGTGGCCACCTGGGTGGTCATGAAGCTGTGTGTGATACCGTTCTGCTCAAAATAGTCGTGCAGGGCCTTGAGGTCCAGGCGGATTTCCTCGGGAATGAGATAGAGGGTTGCGCCGGCCACCAGAGCACCGTACAGGTCTCCCACGAAGGCGTCAAAACCAAAGCTAGAGTAGGCTGTAAGCTTGCTTTGGGCCGAAATGCCCGTGCGCCAGGCGTGGTGCTGGGAGAACAGGCTCACATTGCGATGGTTGAGCATGCAGCCCTTAGGCGTGCCAGTGGTGCCGCTGGTATAGAGCAGCACAAAGAGGTCGTCGGGTTTTGGTGTGGACTTAGGCTTGCCTTCGGGAAGGCCGGGAATGTCTGCGGTGGGCAGAATCGGCCCTTCGAAACCTTCCACCAGTTCCGCCAGGCCTTCATCGGCAATGAGAAGGGCACTGGAGGCGTCCTTGACCATGAATTGCAGGCGCTCCTTGGGATAGGAAGGATCCAGCGGCTGATAGGCGCAGCCGGCCTTGAGCACGCCCATGGGGGCAATCACGGTGTATTCGCTCCGGCCCAGGATGATGGAAACCACATGGCCGGGCTTCACGGTCTTTTCAATATGGGCGGCCAGCTTGTCGGAAAGGACATCCACTTCCTTGTAAGTCAGTTGTTTGTCTGCACAGACAAGGGCGGTCTGGTCGGGAGCTTCTTTCACACGCTGCTTCCAGAAGTCCAGCACCGTCTTTTCGGTGTCTCCCACGGATTGTCCAGGATTGAAGCCATCCAGCGTCTTGATTTGGGCGGGCGTTGTAAACTCCAGCTGCCCTACCGTATCGGCCTTCTTGAGCGACAGGACGGCGGCGGCCATACTTTCTGCAAAGCTTCTGAGGATGCCCTCTGAGTACATGTCGGGCCGATACCAGAAGCGCATCTCGTAAGGGCCCACCGTCGGTGTGAAAAGTTCCACCGAAAGGTTGAGGCCCGGCGGATTGCTGCGCAGGTCTTCTCCCGGAACACGTTCTCCGGCCAGAATCAGGGAGGGAACTTCCACCACAAACTGGCCCTGGAAACCAAAGTTGATACCGGGACCCAGGCCCAGGTAGGTTCCGCAATCGGCCATAGAGAAGAAATGGCGGGACCTCAGACCCATGGTCTGTGCCTTCATACGGTCCAATACTTCGCTGACGGGCGTGTCCGGAGTGGCATTCACGAAGGCGGGCAGGGTGTGCACGCACATGGTGAAAGCGGTTTTGGAAGCCGCGCTCTTGCGACCGTTCCAGATGGTGGAGAAGCTGGCGGCGTTGTCGGCGTTCCAGGCGGCCAGCGTAAGGCCGAAAAGGCCGGTAAAGAGGATGCTGTCGGCGTACCGGTAGCGCTCCATAACGTCCCTCATGGCCACGCTGTCTATGGGCAGTTGCACCACCAGAGACTTATAGGCCGATGGTTTTGCGCCAAAGACGTCCGGCACAATGCGGCTCTCGACCTCCGTTGCCGGGCCAAACTCCTGCGCAAACCATTGCTTGGCTTCCTCGAAGGCCTCGCTTTCCCGCAGCTTCTGCTCTTCCAGCGCCACATCGGCCCCGCTGAATTTCTCCAGAGGGACCTCTTTACCGTCATATGCGGCGCCCAGATCTCCCAGCATTATGGGGATACAGGCCCCGTCCGCGATGATGTGATGGAAATCGGCGTAGAAATAGTTGCCGTCCTTGGTTTTATAGAGCTCCAGCCGGAATAGCCGGTCTTTGTGCAGGTCCATGGGCTGCGCAAAGGTTCCTCTTACCTCGTCGATGCTGTCTATTTCCTTAATCTCGGCCTTCCATGTCTCCTGCGACTGTTCCATGCAGGGGACGCCATCTACTTCCACTACATGTGAAAGGATGTAAGGATGGGCGGCCACAAAGGCCTCAAAGGCCTTTTTGAACTTCTCGAGGTCTATGGTTGGTGGCAGTTTGTACAGCAGGGCCTGCTGGTAATTGCCGGA
>JAEEQI010000037.1 GCA_016285215.1 Bacteroidales bacterium
CAGAAGAACAGAAATTTGAACTGGTTATCTGCATTGTCAATGCAGGATTCACTCAAGTAGTGGTGGAAGCCGCCCGCAAGGCCGGTGCCCGCGGAGGCAGTATCATCCGTGGCCGCGGTACGGCCAACCCCGAGGCCGAAGAATTCTTTGGTGTAACCATCCAGCCCGACAAAGAGATTGTCCTCACCCTGGTACCCTCCGAGATCAAGGACGAGGTTCTGAAAACCATCTACCAGGAAAGCGGCATTTCCAAGGATGGCCAGGGCATAGCCTTCACCGTCCCGGTAGAACGGGCCACAGCCATCCGCACGGAATAAAAAAATCCCTGGCCGATCGGTCAGGGATTTTCTTTTATGAGTGTATCTTAGATAAAGAGATACTTGCAGATGAACAGGATGGCCAGGACCCACATAGTGGGATTGACTTCCTTGAACTTGCCGGCCACCGCGTGGGTGAACACGTAGGAGATCACACCAATGAGGATACCGTCGGAGATGCTGTAGCAAAGCGGCATCATAATGATGGTAAGGAAGGCGGGGATGGCTTTGCAGTAGTTATCCCAGTGGATGCGCTTGATGGAAGGCATCATCATCACGCCCACGATGATGAGGGCGGGAGCGGTGGCTGCGCTGGGGATGGACAGGAACAGCGGGCTCAGGAACAGGGCCAGGGCAAAGCAGATGGCCGTGGAGAAGGCGGTAAGACCGGTACGGCCACCCTCACCCACGCCGGCGGCGCTTTCTACATAAGTGGTGGTGGTGGAAGTACCCAGGCAGGCGCCAAACACGGTAGCGATGGAATCGGCCAGGAACATCTTGTCAATGTCGGGAACGTTGTCGCGGGGACCGTCTTCGGGGATAAGGCCGGCGCCCTGGTGCACACCGATGAGGGTGCCCATAGTGTCGAACATATCGATGAACAGGAAGGTGAACACCACAACCAGCATATCAAAGCTCAGGACATTGTGCCACTCAAACTTGCAGAAGATGGGTTCCACGGAGTGCGGAAGGGCCACAAAACCGCCCAGCTTGGTAATGGCTTCGCCGGTGTTGGGATCCTTGATCACCAGACCCAGGGCGGTGGTGATGAGGATACCCCAGAGGATACCGCCACGGATCTTGGCCATAACCAGACCGGAAGTGATGAGGAGGCCAATCATAGCCAGCATAGCCGTGCCCTTGGTAATCTCACCCAGGCCCACCAGCGTGGAGTCATTGTGCACGATGATACCGGCGTTCTGCATACCGATGAAGGCAATGAACAGGCCGATACCGGCACCGATGGACTTCTTAAGGGTACCGGGGATGGAGTTGAGCAGCCAGCTGCGGATCTTGGTCACTGTAAGGATGATGAACAGGATACCTTCCAGCAGAACGGCCGTAAGGGCAAACTGCCAGGTGTAACCCATACCCATACAAACGGTGAACACAAAGAAGGCATTCAGGCCCATACCGGGGGCCAGGGCGAACGGCTTCTTGGCATAGAGGGCCATCACCAGCGTACCCAGGATGGCAGCCAGGGCGGTAGCGGTAAATACCGAACCGGCAGGCATGCCCGGAAGGGCGCTGAAGATGCTGGGATTGACGGCCAGGATGTAGGCCATAGTGAGGAAAGTGGTAATGCCCGCCAGAATCTCTGTGCGGACATTATTCACCTTCGAATCAAAACCAAAAAGTTTTTCAAACGCAGGCTTCATAGTTTATTGAATAGGTTAGTTTAGAAGACCCACTTGATACCGGCGCAGGGACGTACCCAGAAGCCCTTGGCAGAGCCAAAGTCGTAGCTGAGTTCTACCTCACCGCCAATGTTGAAGTTAGGAACGCCGAAGTGCTGACCCACGTTGTACCAGAGCTGGGGCTCGGAGATGAACACCACGTGGGAGGAAGCACCCACGAGGGGTCCTTTGTGGTCGTTGTAGAGGGTGTGATCTTCCCACCAGAAATCGGCAAAGCCGCTGAAGCGGAGGCCCTTGGCGCCAAAGAGATCCTGCAAACCCCAAACGAAGGTGAACTGCATAGGAACCTTGCTCACGCCCTGGAAGATCTTCTTGTAGAGCACCTTGAAGTTGAAGGTGTTCTTGAAGTCGGAGGAGTGTACAAAGTAGTCTACACCGGCCAGGAGGGCATGGTTGATGTAGTAGTTCTTGTAAACACCGCCGTTGTACTCTACCTGCAGGCTGAAGCCGTTGAGGACAGGAACATTCTGCCAGAAGTTGAAGCAACGGGCCAACTCCACATAGGTACCGGTGATGGCCTTGACGCCTTCATTGGACTTGTGATTAAAGTCGTGGTCCACAAAGAAGAAGGTATTTCCCCAATTGTCATTGTAGAAACCTTCGATGGTGGTGGTAACCTGCTTGCGGTCGCTACCAAAATCGTAGAAGACCTGGATGTTGGTCTGGGCCTTGGCCAGCTGGCCAAAAGCAAGCGTTGCAACAGCAACGGCAAGGATAGTTTTCTTGGTCATAAAACGTAGTTTATGGTTTAGATATTTAAATAGGTTATTTTCTGAGGGAAGGATTGATCTCAAAGTCAACGGCCTTGTCACCGTCGTCGTTGGAGCCAAACTCGTAGTCCTTGCCGGGCAGCACGGCATTGAGGATCACGCCCACGAGGGCAGCCACGGCCAGACCGCTGAGGGTGGTGAAGCCCACGGAAACGGCGTCGTTGGCGCCGTACTTGATACCGATGGCCAGAACCAGGATGAGGGCCATCACAATCACGTTGCGGCTCTTGGTAAAGTCTACGTGGTTCTCCACAATGTTACGGACACCCACGGCCGAAATCATACCGTACAGCACCAGGGAAACACCTCCGATGGTAGCGGCGGGCATACAGCTGATGAGGGCACTGAACTTGGGGCAGAAGCTGAGAACGATAGCAAAGCAGGCGGCTACGCGGATCACGAAGGGATCGTAGACCTTGGTGATGTTGAGCACGCCAGTGTTTTCTCCATATGTGGTATTAGCGGGAGCGCCAAAAAGGGAAGCCAGCATAGTGGCCAGGCCGTCGCCCATCAGGGTGCGGTGCAGACCCGGATCTTCCAGATAATTGATGCCGGTAGTGGAAGAGATGGCGCACATATCACCGATATGCTCCATAACCGTAGCCAGGGAAATGGGCACGATGGCAATGATGGCACTCAGTACCAGACCCCAGTTGGGATTGGCAAACACGTGGAAGGCGGTGTTTTCCCATTTGAAGGGGACGCCCACCCACGCAGCTTCCTTAACGGCAGAGAAGTCGCAAAGGCCGAAGCAGGCAGCTACCAGATAGGAACCCAGCACGCCCAGCAGGATGGGGATGATCTTGATCATCTTTCGGCCCCAGATGTTGCAGACGATGATGATGAAGATGGCCAGGATGGCAATCCACCAGTTCTGGTTGCAATTCTGGATGGCGCTGCCGGACAGAGTAAGGCCGATGGCGATGATGATGGGACCCGTCACGATGGGAGGGAAGAAACGCATCACCTTTCTGGCGCCGTAAGCAGCGAACAGACCTGCCAGGATGAAATAAATAATGCCTGCCGAGAATACTCCGATGCAGGCATAAGGCAATGATTCCGTGACGCTGAGACCTTGGGCTTCACCCATAGAGACTATGGCTGCATAGCCGCCGAGGAAAGCGAAGGACGAGCCCAGAAACGCCGGGACCTTCATCTTGGTTAAGAGGTGGAAAACGAGGGTACCGACACCTGCGAAAAGCAGGGTGGCGCTCATAGAGAGACCGGTAATCACCGGAACCAGAACGGTGGCTCCGAACATGGCGAACATGTGCTGGAGGCCGAGGGTAAGCACCTTGCCCTTTCCTAACTGGCGGGCATCATAGATAGCTTGCTGATTCTGAGTCATATAATATGGTTTGTAATAAATTTCCAACCACACTGGCCTATTATGACCGCACAAAGGTAGTTATTAAGAAATTTTATTACAAGCCATCCAAGGACTTTTTTCTAAACAAAGTTATGAACAAAGACCCCCGGTCGGGCCGGGGGTGACGATTCTATCGATCTACGTAGTAGCCCATAGCTACCTCGGAGCCGGTTTCTTCCAGGAACTTGTTCAGGCGGCGGGCGCTTTCCTCCTTGTCGTACATTTCTTCGTAGTCGTGGTGGTACGAGGCATCCGGCACCACGTTCACGTCAAAGCGGAGTTCTGCCATCCCGCTGGGCGAGATATTGCCCCAGAAACGGATGGCGTGCTCTACCTTGCCCACGTTCTTGCGGCTGTCGTACTTGAGAGTCACCATCATAGAACGCTCCGGGGGTACCACCATTTCGTGGTCACTTTCCAGGATAATGCAGCCGCAGGAAGGCTGGATATCCCGGATTACAAGCGGCACCTTTCCCTTGTTGGAGAGACGGATCATAACCGACAGCTCCTGTCCCTGCAGAATGGGATAGTAGTGGCGCACAGGGTCTTTGATTTCCACGGTGGTGTACTGCACCTTGCGGGAGCAGCCCACCAGCGCTACCAGCGCTATCAGAAGCAGGAGGACACGTTTCATTATTCGAAATAGATTTCGTCAATACCTACGTTACGGGTGTGAGAGGGGACAAAGTGCATCTCCACCACCTCCGGGCGGCCAAATCCCACGGCGCCCTTGAACACCACCTTCTCCCCTTCATCCACATAGTCCACCAGGCCTTCACGGCGAAGAACGCCTATACTCCGGCCATCGGCCCAAATCTCCACCGACTTGGGCGGAGCCATACGGTGGCGCTCGCTGTTGAGGAAGGAGATGGTGAATTCACCGGACTGGCCCGACAGGACATCGGCCGGAAGTTCTATTACAAGGTCTTTCTGGGGATAGATCTGCCAGCCCCAGTGGTAGTTCTGCGAGATACCCGCCACGGCGTCCGTGAGCTTGGTGGTTTTCTCGGAACCGCCGTCATAACGGACGGTAAGCGGCTGCCGCAGTAACATATCGTTGTTCCAGGCACCGCTGGCCAGCCACAGTTCCACCTCGTTCTCATAGTCGGCCACATACACACCTTGCTCGTTCACGCGGTCCATATGGTCCATAGCGGCATTCTCGTTGCTGGTAAGGATCCAGAGGTCGTCTTCCGGGGTCATAATCTTGAGGTCTTCCACGGCCGACCATACCTCGGGCTTCACCACCCACTCGTCACCCACCAGCTCGGCAAAGCCGCCGGAGCCCAGGCCGTGAATGCGGCACATCTCCAGGAAGGAGAAGCTCACAAACTGACGCGTCTTTTCATAGAGGACACGCTCACGATGGGTCATTTCCATAGCGCTGGCGCGCAGGAATACGGAATAGAACTCGCGGAAGTCCTTCTCAAAGAGGTAGGAACGCAGTGATTCCTCCATACCGCCGTACATCGGGAGCTCGGAGCCGCTCTTGCGGGCATGCTGCTCCATAGACATTACCACGGAGGCATAGAACTGGCCCACGTTGGGCATAGCATCCTGGTAGTATTCCTTTACAAGACGGTCAATATCGGCATCGGGGTTGATGAGCAGATGGGCCAGCACAAAGGAGTACATCTCCTGCTGCATGGAATAGAAGTAGCCGGAACCATTGAGGAACAGGCCCTTCACTCCCCTCTTGCGGTACTGGCGGAAGCGTTCCTGCATCACATACAGGATGGGATAAGGAGTGAGATAGTCGTCAAAGTTGGAGACGTAGTCCCAGATATAGACATTGTCCGTGAGCGCCTGCCACTGCTCCAGCTCGTGGAAGAACTTCTGGCTGCGCTCGTCCTGGGAATTCCAGTTACGGGGATAATCGATGGCCGAAAGGAACACGCCCACATTGTGAGCCAGATGGTGGTCCGGGAGGGACTTGGTGGTGGAATAACCCGGAATAAAGAAGGTATGGGCCGGGAAACGGGCCGCCAGGCGCTCCACAAACTGAACCACGGCCGGCGTGGCGTTGGTCTTGGTGTTACCGGCCGTCTCGCAGCGGCGGCACAGGCACACCCAGTCGTTATCGGCAGGGCCTATGGTCATACGGTAAGGGACCTTGGAGCCGTCACCATACTGGTCCATAATGTACTTTTCCGTGAGGTCCAGGAGCTTGTCGGAGGAGAAGCAGAACTGGTTCTGGTGCACCACGCCGTCGGCTCCGCGGGCAAAGAGTTCCTGGTCCATATTCTGGTAACCGAAGGAGAGGTCACCGTTACTGCCCAGCACGCGCGACAGATTGTGTCCCCAGATGCCCCAGTCCACCTCCAGATTGTTCAGGGCCAGCAGATAGGTCATATCTATGTTCTGGTTGGTGGGCATATAGATGTCACGGTATTCGAACGGGAAGGTTACCACGGTGTCGCGGCCACTCAGCAGCAGCGGCGGGAGGTCTTCCGTGCTGATTCCCTTGTCTTCGCGGCCGGCCATCTTGATAAACTGATACACCAGCCAGATCATCGTACGCTCGTCCTTGGCGCGGAGGTCGTAACCGCCGCCCGGCAAACGGGAAAAGCCAAAATCTCCTCCAAAATCATCGGCCACGTGGATGCTCACTTCCACTCCCTCGCGGTCCAGGATGTTGGACTCGCAGCGGCGCTGGAGGTGCTTCTTGAGGTAGTCGCTCATCTTGGCATCCAGGGCACGCCCCTGCACGTCGGGGTGGATATAGTAGGTGTGGACGGCTTCCGAGCCGCGCACCAGGTTGCTGCACGAGATGGCGAGGACGCAGGCGACCAGCAGATTAGAAAGATATCGAAAGAGAGACATGGACCATTAGGAGATTACGGTAACTGACGGTGGCACGCTGGTCGTAAAGGGTATTCCAGGTGCCGGAAAACTGAAGGGCGAGGTTGTGGGTAAGGGCCCACTGGGCCGTGCACGCCACAAACGAGTTCAGATGGTTGAAGACCGAGGAGGTCTGGTAGTAATTGAGGAACAGGATTTCCGGAGCCGTACCGGCACCCGCCTGCGCCTCCACGTAGGAACGCCCGCCGTCAAACGGGAAGAAACGGTACCGGAGCGAGCCGTTGAAGAAAACGATGTTGTAGATGGTACCAAAGGTGAACTTGGCTCCCGCATACATATTTTCCCACGTATGCGTAGCGCCAATGTTACCAGCGTACATCTTGGCCTTGTCCTGCAAATAGCGGAACTGGAGGCCCATATCCATATCCCAGTCGTGGTTGAAATGGAGGGTGCCCGTAAAGTCTCCGCTGGCAATGGGGAAGAAAGCCGTACCAAACGAGCCGCCCAGCTGCATACTGAAGCGCTGACCAAAATGGTGCAGCCAGGTGGTCTGGAACTGCAGACCTCGGCCACCGGCCGACAGGTACATCTTCTTTTCTGCATCAAACTCAGGATCTCGGCTGGTGAAGTTGATGCGGCTTTGGAACTCGTCGCGCTTCCAGTTGTGGCTGTAACCAACGGTGGCAATGGCCATCAGGTTGGTCTTGTCCGTAAAGCGGAGAACATCCACACCTGCATCCACGGTATTGTGCAGCGTACGGGCCCTCAGGGCGTTCATCCGGGACTTGTACTCCTTCTCTTCCAGCAGCGAAGGCTGGTAGTTTCTCTGATACACATAGGCCGAATCCCAATCCTTGCGCTTTTCGTACACCAGGCCGCGGGAATACCGCACGGCGGGATCGGTGGGACGGACCTGGAGGGCCCGCTCGAGGACAGTTTCGGCCCGGTCTATGTCCTTGGACCGGAGGAGCTTGGTGGCAAAGGAGTCGGAGATGCCGGCGAAACTCTTCTGGAGGTCGTCATCGGCCGGGAATTCCAGCAGGTAGGGTGACAGGATGGCCAGGGCTTCCTCTTCCCTGCCCTGCACTGCGTAAATGGAAGCGGCCTTGATGGGGAAGGTCAGGTCTCCGGGATAGGCGTCCATACCGCGCAGGGCATACGGGAGCGGCGACTCGGAGGTGCGCAGGGAATAGCGCAGGCCCCAGTAGTCGTTGGGATCCATCTGGAGGATGGTTTCGCAAATCTCATTGAGTCCGGTCATAGCTCCGGCCTGCAGGCGGTCTCTCAGATAGGTGTAGGCCGTTTCCTTGTAGGCGCCGGCGAGCATATAGATGGACAGGGAATCCGTAGCGTCCGTGTACGACGAGTAAATGGCCTTAAGGGCGGCGTCGGCATTGCCCTGCTTGACCAGCAGCGAGGCGTAATCCATAGTCACCTGGGCCTCGGGGTCCGTCTTGAGGCGCTCGCGGAGCATAGCCACGGCCTTGTCGGGCTGGTTGGTTTCCCTATAGCAGACGGCCAGGCGGCGCACGGCAATTACCCGGAGGTCGGGATCCACGGAGGACTTGCGCACAAACTCCAGCAGCGGAATGGCCAGGCCGTAGGCTTCTTCGTCAATATAGTCGGAGGCCTCACTGAGACGCCGGCGGCTCACGGCCAGATTGAGGTCGTAGTCGTCGGGATATAGCTCGAAACCCAGATTGAGGCTTCTGGCGGCCGATTCGTGGCGTCCCATCTGGGTATACACCTCATACTCCATCATATACCAGCGGGGGCTGTCTCCCTGCTTCTTGCGCATCTCGGAGATATAGTGGATGGCGTCTTCGTAGTAGCCGCGCTTGATGGACTGGTTAAGAAGGTACTTAAGGGCTTCCAGGCTCTTCTCGGCATCGTAGGTGCGGGTGTAGAGCTGGTACACGTCGGCCTCATTCTCTATGCGGGCACTCTCTACCAGGAGCATCTGGTACAGCTCTTCCAGGCCGGTATTCCGGTGCAGCGCCAGCTGGGTGCGGGCCATCGTGAGGGCGGCCTGGCTTCGGCCCGTTTCCATAAGGATGTCCGTGGCTTTCTTGACCAGGGGGACGTTGCCCGGATTGGCGTTGATGGCGGCCGTGAGGTTCTCCAGGGCGTCGTTCATCTTACCCTTGCGGATGAGGATGTTGGCATAGGCCAGCTGGTAGTCCACGTCGTTGGGCGTCATTACCACAATCTCCCGCAGGGCGTCTTCGGCGGCATTGGTATCTCCGCTCAGACGGGCCTGCTGATAGGTAGCCTCCAGCACGTCAAAGTAGTCGCTGTTGATGGATGCGTCGTTGGGGTAAATCTGTGACAGACGGCGCAGGAGCGAGTTGGCCTCCTCAAAGTTGCCCATCTTCTTGTACAGATCCACTTTCCTAAGCCAGAGACCCTTCCAGTAAGGGTTCACCTCCAGGAGCTCGTTCACGTAGCAGATGGCGCTGGAGTAGTTGCCGGTCATTTCTTCCAGGTTCACCAGCAACGTCTTGGCGTCCATATAGTGGTAGTTGATCTGACAGGCCTTCACCAGGTGGTAACGGGCTTTGTCGTAGTCCTTGCCGTTCCACCAGTAGCGGCCGGCCAGGTAATGCAGACCGGCTTCTTCGGGGTAATACTCCATGGCCTGGTCCAGCAGTTCCTTACCTTTGGCCCAGCGGTGCTGGGAGAAGAAGTTGGAAATCTTCTCGGCGTACTCACCGGGAGTATCACGCTGCGGGATAATGCCACGGCTCTTCTGTGCCTGCATCACTACAGACATCAGAATAAACGCTATGACCATCATCCATCTACGCATTGTTCTTCTTTTCTTCTGAGGTTGGTTGCGTTATGGGAGCCGCCGGCTTGGGAGCAGCGGGCTTGGCACTCTGTACACCCTTACGAGTCATATTACCCCATACCATCTGGGTACCCCAAATGTGTTTCCAGTATCCTTTGAGACTGAAGTAGGTATTCATCGGGTGGTATATGACAGGCTCCAACAGAGAGGCCAATACAAACCACAGGTAATCTCTCTTCTTCTTGAAGGAAGTGCCCACCCAGACGTCGTAGGAGATAATGACCATGGTTAGCAGCTGGGCAAACACATACAGACCCAGGAAGGCTATCCAAATGGTGTGATAGTTCACGGCTCCGCGCAGGAAGAACCAGATCACAGAGAGATAACCAACGAACTCAACCACGGGTGCCAGCAGCTCAAAGAAGAGTATATAGGTTAAAGTCAAGGCGCCATAACGGCGGTAGTTCCTGTTTCCCACCATGTCGCGGTGCACGCCGTAGAACTGGAACAGGCCACGGCCCCAGCGGGTACGCTGGCGGTTGAGCACCTTGATGTTGGGCGGGCCCTCCGTCCAGCAGCAGGTCTCGGGAATCTGGACAACACGGTAGTCTTCACCGGCATCGCACATATAGCGGATCATACGGGCCACCATATCCATATCCTCGGCGAAGGAGTCGCCGTCGTAACCGCCGGCCTTGATCACAATCTCACGGTCAAACATACCAAAGCCGCCGGATACGTTCTGCAGGGCGTTGATACGGGCCAGGGCCGTCTTACCAATGAGGAACGAACGGGTGTACTCCAGATCCTGGAACAGCGGAATGAGGTCGTGGGGCGGACGGGCATCCACCATCTTTCCCTCTTCCACTATACTGCCGTTGCTCATACGCATAGTAGCACTCACGGCAATCACGCGGCGGGTAGAGGCCATAGTGGGCCATATAATGCGGTACAGGGCGTACTGGTCCAGCACGCAGTCCACGTCCGTACAAACGAAGAACTTGTTGGACACCACGTTGACGCCGGCGTTGGAAGCATCGGCCTTAGTACCGCCGTTCACCTTATCCACCACGGTAAGGCGTTTGAAGGCAGGGTTGTCGCTCTTGGTCTTGTACAGGCCGCGGAAAGGCTTGGTCTTGATTTTCTCTACGTAAGCGTAAGGGACTTTGACCAAGTCGAAATTCTCTATGAGCAGCTCCAGGGTCTTGTCCTTGGAGCCGTCGTTTACAATGACCACCTCAAAGTCCGGATAGTCCAGGCTCAGCAGGGACTTCACGTTGGTGATCACGGTCTTTTCCTCGTTGTAGGCCGGGGCCACAATGGATACGCCCGGCGTGTAGGGAGATTTCTTGAGCTCCTCGATGGTGTAGGCGTCGTCGTGGTACGTGTAATGCTTCCGGTGTTCAAGGAACGCCAGGATGGCCATAGCCACATAGCTGCTGAGCACGATGGTGGAATACACCATCACGAAGTAGCTGAATACGGTATCGAACCACTCAAGCATAGCGTCTACTGTCAATCAGGTCACACTCAATATGGGCAAAGTACGGCAGAAGCTCTTCATCGGCTTCTTTCTTAAGCTTATCGTACGCTGCCCGCCCAATGCTGCCGTAGTTGTAAATCACGCGCAGCAGCACCATACGGGTCACATAGTCGGTGGTCTGGAGGAAGTCTTCCGCCATAAAACTCACCACGTCAGGGTTACCGGAGCCAATGGCTCCCAGGGCTTCGGCCAGCACCTGGCGCTCCGTAAAGGAGGCACTCAGGTAGCGGCGGCAGAATTCTTTTTCGGCCGGGACATACTCCATCTCTCCCAGGGCGCGGATAATGGCGCAGGAGAAGGCTTCTTCGCGGCTGGCGATGAGCATAGCCAATAGTTCGGCGCAGTCTTCCTTGCGCTTGAACAGGCGGATCTCATTCACCGCAAAGATGCGGAGCTCGTCGTTAATGGGAACGCGGTTGCACCAGCGGATGAAGTTGGGCATAGTAAGGCCGTTCTTCTGCCGGTAAACCAGCACGTTGTGGTACTTCACCACCATCTCTTCCGTAAACACCAGGTTGGGGTCTTCCTCCAGCACTTTAAAGGGATAGGACGTGCCGAAACGCGCCGCGTGGAGACGCGCGTGCATCTGGAGCTTGCGGTTCTTGGTAAAGAGGTAACGGGAAGCCACGGCTTCCTTCAGGGTAGCGTCCAAATCGGCCACATCCTTGAAGGCCTGCACTTTCTTGCGGATCTTGCGGGAAAGCACCTGGTTTTCAAAGTACGCCGGCATCTTGAGCGCCTGCAGCAGACGCAGCCAGTTCTGCCGGCTCAACGCTGCGCCCAGATCCTTGCGCAATTCCATCAGGATGGGAATGAAACTCCGGTTCTGCCGCTCCTTCATCTTGAAGTTCTTGGGCAGTTCCATAATGGCCGAAATCTCACTGGGCTCCAGGGTACGGGTCTGTGAAACCACGGATCTCATACGGCTGTAATACCGTGCGCGGTTGTGGGCAATCAGTCGGTCAAAGCGATAAGCGTCTATATAGCGGATGAAGTTACCAATCACAATAAGCACCAGCAGGAGCATACAGACGGAGCCAAATACAATCCAACCCCGTACGCTGGCAGGATACTCTGCCAGCTTATAGTACAGGATCAAAAAGTAGTACTTCCAGTACGCGTATCTACTGAGAGTATAGTACTCCATCGCTATTAGTTTTTCCTTTCAGGTGCTTTTGTGTGGTGCAAAAGCAGCGTCTCTTAAAGCCACTGCCCCCTCCCAAGCGTCTTCCAAAAGCGAAAAAACACGTGGGAGGGAACTGTGTGTCAATATTTTACCACTCGCAAACGAGTGCGGTGGTGTTTACATCGGCGTCCTTGTACCAGTCTTTGTGGGACTGACCGTTGGAATGAACCCATTCTTCGTAGTGAGGATAGGCCACATTGAAAGGCATCAGCTCCCAGGCGTGACGGGTAAGGGTAGGACACTTGAAGCCCCACACCATGCCGTTCTTGGCCTTGTAAGTGGTGGTCATGTCCATATCGGCCGAGTGGGCGTTCACAATCTCCTCATACTTGGCCTTATAGCCTTTGCTGAAGTCCTTCACGGCGCAGTCCAGCGGCTGATAACCTTTCAGGCCCACGGCGCCGTAGTCTCCCTTCACCAGGAAGAAGTTCTGGTTGGTGGTATTCACCACGGTCTCCATCATATTGGCCTTGCAGGCATCACTCTCTTGAGGGGACATTGCTGCGCGGTCCTTCATATGATAGATGACGGTGTAAGTGTACAGACCGCCGGCCACGTTCACGAAACCGGGGATGGTGTTGTACAGTTTCATGGACTGGACGTTGGCCAGAGTTCTGTTGGATTCCTTCTGGTAGAGGGCATCCAGATCTGCACTGTACTGTTCAGGATCCGGGCTCTGCCAGGCAGCATACTGCCGGCGGGCGGGGTTGAACACATGGTCTTTATCTTTGTACTGATAAACCTCATTTCCGGAGGTCTTTCCGCCGGTGCTCTTACCGTCCTTGTCATTCAGGGCCTGCAGGCGGCCAATCTCAAAGGCCGGACGAAGCGCAGTGCCAGGGCCCCAGGCATCTCTGCCCTCACCCGCCTTGAGGCCGTCATAACGGAGGGAGTTTTCTACCAGGGTAGTCTCCGTCCACACGGGCAGCAAGCCGTGGGCATTCTGCCAGCTATCCAGCGTATAGTACTCATCCACGTAGTCCACATAATCCGTGTTGAAATTCTCCAGGACAACACCCACGCGGTTACCATCGTTACCGCCCAGGGCACGTACGTGGAGAACCACTTTCACCTGCTCTCTCCAGCCTTCACTTTCCAGCAGCTCATCGGCCACGGTGAGAGCCTCGATGTCATAATCTACCACCACATCGTTGAAGTCGTAGCGGTAGCCTTCTGCGTTAATGCTGGGCCAGCGGTCGTCGAACATCACCACGCCACTGGAGTGGTACATGGTTTTGTCTTCGTCTGTGGTAGTATAGGGAGCAGGTTCCGGCAGAGTCACAGACGTCACGTCGGTAGGAGCAAAGTCCACGACAACAGTGCCATGCTCGTCCACAGTCACCTCTTCGGTGCCACCAATGTTCTCCCCTTCACCGTTAACTACATACGGATCTTCTCCGGATTCGCAGGGTTCCTCGGCTTCGGCTGTGGTGTCGTCTCCATTGGGAACGAAGTTAGGATTAGCCTTCAGAACAGGGTAACCGCCTATCCAGCCGCCGCAGCCGCATAAGCAGCCCCAAGGCATGCAGTACTGGCAGTTGCCGCAACCTCCGCAGTAATCGTAACCGGGTTTGATACCTTTCACCTCATAGTTTTCAACCTCATAAATCTCATCCAGGAAGTAACCGAAACCATTACCGGTACCCGCATAAGCGAACTTGTAACGAATGGTGTGCTTCCATTCGCTCACGTACATTACCACATCCTTGGGATAAGTAGGAGTGTTCTGCCAGCCGGTAGAAGCATCGTTCTTATAGGCATAGTTCCAGTTCACCTGCACGTAGCGGGTCTTTCCGAATTCTCCGCTGGTAACCTGGTCCACGGGGACATCGGTCAGAACGGGAGTTTCTTCCTCCTCATTAGCTTTCGTTGCCTCGTTCAGCACATAAGACACGCTTACTTTGGTAGGGACATCGGCTTGGAACAGGAGCTTAACGGTACCAAAAGGTTCCACGTCCTTGCCATCGGTAGGCACGGTTACCTCGGGCGTAACCGGCTGCTCAATGATCCTGGTAGAACCATCCTTGTACTGGTACTTGATGTAGACCATGTCCGTTGCTGCAGGGACCGAGATCTCTGCATAACTGAAATAGCCCGTGGGGACGGCTCCAGAAAATGGATCCTCGCCCGGAATGGGCTCTACTTTCGGCTCAAAATCCTTACCGCAGGACGTCATCGCGACGAGAGCGACCAGGAAAGAGCAACTCAGTAAAACTACTTTTTTCATAGCGCTAATATCTTTGTTTATTCCTTGGTTGCAGGTTTGGCAGGGCCCTGCTTCAACTCGTTTTTCAGAGAGGAAGCAGCCTGATTAAACTCATTCTCCCCTATCATCTGGCAAGAACCGCTGTAAACAGCACCAATCTCCACCTGCAGGCGATGGAAGTTAAGGTCTCCCTTTACCTTGCAGCCGGACTGGAGCGTGAGGGCGTCCTTTACAAAGAACTTACCATACTCCATAGTGCCGCCAAAATCTACTACGGTACTGTATACTTCTCCGTTAACAACGGCTTTTTCTCCAACCACTACGCGGGACCCGCAGAAGAGCCTTCCTTCAAAGGTTCCGTCAATGCGGATGTCGTGGTCCAGCACCAGGTCACCCTTGAAGCAGGAGCCCGGGGCCAGACGGCTAACCTCGTTGATATCCACCGTCTTGGGGGCAACGAACGGGCTGCTCTGCGGTGCTTCCGGCTTTACACCGGTTTTTACATTGCTGTTATTATCAAAAAGTCCCATAACTTTTATACAATTCCTTTACCGTGACAATTCTTATACTTGAGACCGCTTCCGCAAGGGCAAGGGTCGTTTCTTCCCACCTGCTTGTCTACGCGAACGGGCATACGGCTCTGCTGTTCTCCGTTGGTAGAGAGCTGGGAAGGATCGGTCTGGCGCATCTGCTGGAGGTTGCGCCGGGGCTGCTGGGCCGGACGGGCCTCACGGGCATCGGCTGCATCCCTGAGCGGGATGAAGGCGCGCAGCAGGAAGCTGAGCACATGCTCATTGAGGTTTTCCAGCATTTCGGTGAACAGGTTGTAGCTTTCCAGCTTGTACACCACCAGCGGATCTTTCTGTTCGTAAGTAGCATTCTGCACGCTTTGACGGAGGTCGTCCATATCGCGCAGGTGCTGCTTCCAATAGTCGTCGATATAGTACAGGATAATGCTGCGGCTCAGGGCCTTGGCAATCTCCCGGCTTTCGGTTTCGTAGGCTTTCTTGAGGTTCACGCTCAGGTTGAGCTGGCGCTTGCCGTTGGAGATGGGGATGGCAATGTTCTCATACATACTGCCCTGCTTCTCGTACACGGTCTTGATGATGGGGTTCACCTTCTCCACCATAGTGTTCATACGGCGCTCGTATACTTCCTGCATATGGGCGGCCAGCTTCTCGGCCAACTCGGCGGGCTTGGCCTCCGTGTAGCTGGCTTCATCCAGGCCGGAGTCCATCGAGAGCTTGCTCATAATGAACTCTTCAAACACGTCGAAGGGCATTCCTTCGGCCTGCTGGACCAGAATGTTGGCGGTGTCCTCCATCATGTTCTGGACATCAATCTCGATTCTTTCACCGGAGAGGGCGTTGCGGCGACGGGCGTACACGGCTTCACGCTGGTAGTTCATGACGTCGTCGTATTCGAGGGTACGTTTACGCCAGCCGAAGTGGTTCTCTTCCACCTTCTTCTGGGCGCCCTCGATGCTCTTGGAGAGCATGCCGGAAACCAGGGCCTCGTCGTCGGCCATGCCCAGCTTGTCCACCACGCCGGCTATACGCTCGGAGCCGAACTTACGCATGAGGTCGTCTTCCAGGGAGATGTAGAAGCAGGAGCTGCCGGGGTCTCCCTGACGGCCGGCACGGCCGCGGAGCTGACGGTCTACTCGGCGGGAGTCGTGGCGGGTGGTGCCGATGATGGCCAGACCGCCGGCGGCCTTCACCTCCGGAGTAAGCTTGATATCCGTACCACGGCCAGCCATATTGGTGGCGATGGTTACTTTTCCTTTTTGACCGGCCTGGGCCACAATCTCTGCCTCACGGGCGTGCTCCTTGGCGTTGAGCACGTTGGCGGTGATGCCGCGGATGCGCATCATGCGGGCCAGGAGCTCGGAGGTTTCCACATCGGTGGTACCTACCAGGCAGGGACGGCCGGCATTGGAGAGTTCCACCACCTTGTCAATCACGGCGTTGAACTTGGCCTTCTTGGTCTTGTAAATGATATCGTCCTGGTCGTCACGGATGACGGGCCGATTGGTGGGGATTACCACCACATCCAGCTTGTAGATGTCCCAGAATTCTCCGGCTTCCGTTTCTGCCGTACCCGTCATACCGGCGAGCTTGTGGTACATACGGAAGTAGTTCTGAAGGGTCACGGTGGCAAAGGTCTGCGTGGCGGCTTCCACCTTCACGTTTTCCTTGGCTTCCACGGCCTGGTGCA
>JAEEQI010000207.1 GCA_016285215.1 Bacteroidales bacterium
CTGGATAAGGCCAAGACCACGGCCGGTTTTTGGAAATGTCCCTATCATAATACCAGAATGTGTTTGCAAGTATTACAGATTTTTTCTTAAATTTGTTTTTACTAACACATAAAATATGGCCGTTAAACTGTCTGAGAAAATAGGCTATTGCCTGGGAGATGCCGCTGCCGGTGGTATTACCTGGAAGGTTATGTCCATCGCATTTCCTTTCTTCTTCACCAATATTTTTGGTCTAACCGTAGCCGATGCCGGTGCCCTGATGCTGTTGGCCCGTCTTTTTGATGTGGTCACGGATCCTCTGATGGGCGCCATTGCAGACCGTACCAAATCCCGTTGGGGAACTTATCGGCCCTGGCTCATCTTTGGTGCCATTCCTCTGGGCGTTGTCTTTGCCCTGCTGCTGTACACCCCGGATCTGGGTCCTGCCGGCAGAAGGGTCTACGCCTATGCCCTGTACCTTCTGATGATGGTGGTTTATACGGCTGTCAATGTTCCTTACGGCTCCCTGCTGGGCGTGATGACAGACGACAGCAACGAGCGAAACCAGTTCTCCTCGTTCCGTATGGTGGGCGCCTATGCGATGGGTTTCATTACCCTGTTCACCTTCCCTTATCTGCAGAAGATGATTGGCGGTACGCCGGCACATCAGTATGCCGTGCTGGGTGTGGTTTTGGGCGCTATGGCGGCGCTGGGCACCCTGGCCTGCGGCCTCCTTACCAAGGAACGCCTGGAACCTGTGCGCGCAGAGAAGTTCTCCCTCAAGCCCTTCGTGGACCTGGTTCGCAACAAGCCGTGGATTTACCTCACGCTCATTGGTATCTGCACCAATTTCTTCAACGGATTCCGCTATGCCGTGGCCGCCTATCTGTTTGAATACTGTATGCACGGAGATGTCACCGTTAACGGACTCATCATCAACTATACCGTATTTATGATGTTCGGTGAGGGTGTCTGTATGGTTTGCGGTGCCCTGACGCCCCGCTTTACCCAGTGGGTAGGTACCAAGCACAGGGCTTTTGCGTGGTCGGCCATCATCTGCGCCGCCTCATCCATTGCCTTCTTCTTCATTCCTATGGATCCGGCGTACATCTGGCTTATGATTGCCAATGTGATTGTCACTTCCATCGGTATCGGTATCTATTCTCCGCTGCTGTGGTCTATGTACGCCGATGTGGCAGACTATGCCACCGAGAAGAACGGAACGTCTTCCACGGGTCTTATCTTCTCTTCCGGAACTATGGCCCAGAAGTTTGGTTCGGCCATTTCCGGCGCCCTCGTGGCCCTGCTGCTGGGCGTAGCCGGCCTGGTCTCCAGCCAGGATCCCGTTACGGGAGAAACGGTGGTGAGCATTACCAACGAGGCCTCGGTGCAGCATATGGTATGGAGCCTGTTCTCGCTGTTCCCGGCAGCCATTGCCCTGCTCATTCTGCTCCTGCTTCGTCTCTATCCCATCAAGAAGTAGGGGACTATTCCCAAATAACCAAGGTCCTGTCCAACGGGATAGACTTGGGCTTTCCAGCTCTGCCGCTAACCCGGTAGAGCTTTTCTTCTGCCGGGTCCACCAGGGCCGAAATGGCCGCGTTTACGCGGGAGATGTTAACGTTGAGTTCGTTGGAGAAGATGTCCAGCAGACGCTGGATGCGGCGGTCCACATCCTGGGGATCCATACTGCGCATCACGCGGCCATAGAAGGTGGTCATCTCGGCCCTGTAGTCTCCGATCTCCTTGAGGACGATGCCTTCCGGGTGGCGGAGGAAGAGCAGCAGGACCGCTTTGGCCATAGGCCGGATCTTGAGCTCCTGGTCCCCTACATAGACTCTTAGCGTACGGGTGATGCGGACTTCGGAGGGAACGGGTGCGGCATACTTTCCGCTGGTTTCCCGTATAAAGCTCAGGAGGTCACGGACTTCGCTTTCTTCGGCCTGGCCGTACGGCGTATGGCGGTCTTCCAAGGCCTGCGGGTCTTGGAGCGAGAGAAAAAAGAGAGCCAATGACGCGTCCTGTGTCATAGCAGCAAATATAAACAAAAACCGCAGCCCTATCAAGGTCTGCGGTAAGTGTCTTGGTGCAAAAATGCGACTACCAGCGGTCTTCGTCGGAGACGGAGAGCTTCTTGCGGGCGTGACGGCGACGGGCGTTCAGAACGCGGCGGCCGTTGGCGGAAGCCATACGGGCGCGGAAGCCGTGCTTGTTCACACGCTTGCGACGGGAAGGTTGAAATGTTCTTTTCATAATATCTCTTTTTTATATTTTTCGCGTAAGGACTGCAAAGGTAGTAATTCTAGACGAAACTGCAAAATTATTTTTCAATGTGGATGACGAGTTTTCCGTCGTAATACTCATCGTGGAGCCAGGACGAGACCGGCCAGGTGTGAACCTTGCCCGGACGTATCTTATGCCGGGCCATCAGCTGGGAAATCTCTTCGTTTACGTCTCCTCCCTTGAGGTACAGGATGCTGTTGTTGAAGCGTCCTTTTACCCAAGGATAGAAGTCCGTGAGGGAGGCCACGGCGCGGGAAACCACAAAGTCAAAACTGCGGCCCAGGGATTCTGCACGGGCATTCACCACCTGCACGTTTTCCAGTTCCAGGGCCTGGGCAACGGCCTGGGCCACGATGGTTTTCTTGTTTACGGAATCGCAGAGAGTGAAGCGGGCTCCGGGGTACAGGATGGCCAGGGGAATGCCCGGGAATCCTCCTCCCGTGCCCAGGTCCAGGATGTCTCCGGCGGCAAATTTCTCTTCCAGTCCAGGTACCGTTTCCAGATATTTGGCAATGGCCATGGAATGCAGCACATGGTGCTCATAGACATTGTCAATGTCTTTCCGGGAAATGACATTGATCTTGGCATTCCATTCCCGGTATAATCCTTCCAGCGCCTTCAGACGCTGTTCCTGCTGCTGAGTTATGGTCATTCCACTTCCCCCCTTAACATCATCTGGGCCAGGTGCTGCTTGCCCCGGCGGATGCGCGTGCGCACCGTGTTCAGTTCCAGGTCCAGTTCCCTGGCAATCTCTTCGTATTCCAGTTCTTCTATCATGTATTTGATCATCACGTCTTTGTAGAGGGAGGGGAGCTCGTCAATATAGCCCATCAGCCGCTCGTGCACCTCGTCGTTGATAATCTCCTCTTCCGGGGTGTAGTCCGTCAGGGGCGTGC
>JAEEQI010000038.1 GCA_016285215.1 Bacteroidales bacterium
CTGACCTTAGTACGAGAGGACCGGGTCGGACCAACCTCTGGCATACCGGTTGTGGCGCCAGCTGCACCGCCGGGTATCCACGTTGGGTCAGGATAAGCGCTGAAAGCATCTAAGCGCGAAGCCGTCTCCAAGATGAGTTTTCCTTATAGGGTCGTGGGAGACTACCACGTTGATAGGCAGGATGTGTAAGGTCGGTGACGGCCTCAGCAGACCTGTACTAATTGCCCGATAAACTTTCCTGAGAAGAAAGATAAGCCTAAAGAATCAAATCGAAAAGCGATACTATCTGGGACTGAGTCTCTAAGATATTCTCTCAAGTAATATATTGCCGTGGTTATAGCGGTGAGGAACCACCTCTTCCCATTCCGAACAGAGAAGTTAAGCTCACCATCGCCGATGGTACTGCCCCACCAGGTGGGAGAGTAGGTAGCCGCGGTTCTTCGAGAAGCTCGAGTCCAAAAGACTCGGGCTTCTTTCGTTTTGTGCTCTCCCTTCCGGTCACTGAGTTAGGAGAGAGTGTGGAAGAAAATGATTATATTTGTAAGGTATGACAAAGACGTTGGATAATAATGCCATCTGGAATGAGGCGGCCAAGGGCGGGCTTCTGTTGGGAAGTGTGTCGGTGGGGTGTCTGGCTCTGAAGGAGCTGGCCACTATGTCGGGCTCCAATTTCCTGATGACGGCCGCGGCGGTGATTCTGTGGGTGGTGGAGTTCTTTGGCTGCATCCTTCTGATGAGGGAGCTGATGTTCAAGCTGAAGGACCGCTACGAGAACGTGCAGATGGCCGATACGGCCAAGCTGGGCAGGCGCATTGCGCTCTTTTCCGGCCTTCTGCTGGCTTCGGCCCAGGCTCTTTTTATTATGCAGATGCCTTCGGATCAGATGAACGAGATGGTGAACCAGCTTAGTGAGAGTATGTCCCTGACGGCGGCCGATATGGAGAACGTGAGTGGGATTCTGGACCGGCTCCCGCTGTTTACCTTTATCTTCCAGTGGGCATACTGCTGGCTGTACGGCTCTGTACTGGCCTCCATCCTGTCCCGTTACATTTTTATGAAAGAATTGTTCAATCAATAAGTTATGGACCTTTCCCTGATTATTCCCCTGTACAATGAGGCCGAGTCACTGCCCGAACTCAAGAAATGGATAGACAGTGCCCTCAAGGACTTCAGTTACGAGATTCTCTTTGTGGACGACGGATCCACCGACGATTCCTGGAAAGTCATCCAGGAGTTGGCCGCCAAGGATTCCCAGACCGTGAAGGGCATCCGGTTCCGCCGCAATTATGGCAAATCAGCCGCCCTGTATGAGGGCTTTGCCGCCGCCCAGGGTGAGATTGTGGTAACTATGGACGCAGACCTGCAGGATTCTCCGGAGGAGATTCCCGAGATGGTGCGTATGATCCGGGAAGAAGGTTATGACCTCGTGAGCGGCTGGAAGCAGCACCGCAAGGACAATGCCCTTACCAAGAACCTGCCCTCCAAGCTGTACAACTGGACGGCCCGCAAGGTAACAGGCATCAAGCTCCACGATATGAACTGCGGCCTCAAGGCCTACAAGGCCGATGTGGTCAAGAATATAGAGGTTTACGGCGAGATGCACCGCTATATTCCGTACCTCGCCAAGAATGCCGGTTTTACCAAGATTGGGGAGAAGCCGGTGCACCACCAGAAACGCAAGTATGGCTACTCCAAGTTCGGGATGAACCGCTTTGTGAACGGCTTCCTAGACCTGATGAGCCTGTGGTTCCTGTCCCGTTTCGGCCGCAAGCCTATGCACTTCTTTGGTACCAGCGGCATCCTGATGTTCCTGGTGGGCTTTGTGATGACGGTTTGCATCGTGGCAAACAAGCTGGTTCACCAGGCGCAGGGCGTCAAGTTTCGGCCCGTTACAGACCAGCCCCTCTTTTATCTGGCTCTGCTGGCGGTGGTGCTGGGTGTGATGCTCTTCCTGGCCGGCTTTGTGGGTGAGTTGATCGCGCGCGCTTCGTCGGAGAGGAACAACTACCAAGTGAAAGAAAACTTATAAACCCTATACAATATGCAAAGGCTGATTTTGACTGTAGCGCTTTGGAGTGCCGTTCTTCTTCCGGCAGCCGCTCAGTCAGTCCCCATCAACCCCCAGGCAGGCAAAGTCACCGAGAGCGAGGTGGCTTTTACCGTTTATCAGAAAGATACGTCGGCCGCGGCCGTGGTCCTGCTGGACAACACCCGGGTTTCTGTGCGTACCTCCGACATCATTGAACTTACCAAGGAAGTCCAGGTGTACGAGCGCATCAAGATTCTCAAGGAAGACGGAAAATCCTGGGCCGATTACAAGATCCCCTATCACAAGGATGAGAGTATCAGCGGCATCAAGGTTACCACCTACAACTTGGAAAACGGGAAGGTGGTCAAGAGCACGCTGGACAAGAAACACATCTTCAAGGAAGCCGTTTCCGAGAATGTGTACACCTGCTCTTTTTCGGCCCCTGACGTGCGCGTGGGCTCGGTGATCGAGGTTTCCTACAAGTTGGAAGGAGACCGTTTCTGGGACCTCCCCGATATCACCCTGCAGCGCAGCATCCCCGTGAACATAGCCTATATGGCTATGCTCTATCCCGATTTTGTGAGCATGAACCGTACAACCCGCGGCTATCTGTCTCCGGACTACACCCAGACGAACTATTCCATGTCCCTGTCCAACAGTGTGCTCCCGCAGTGCCGGATGATTACGGACCAGTACTCCATGGTGGACATTCCGGCCATTCCCCGCGAACCCTCCAATATGAGTCCCAGCCACTATCGCTGTGCCGTTTCCTATGAATTGTCGGGCATTACCATTCCCGGCCGCCTGTATAAGAGCTATTCCAAGAAATGGGAAGATATTGACGCCCAGATTCTGGATTCCCGCATTTCCAGCCAGTGCTATGTGAAGGGCAAGTTCCTGGAGCCCTTCCAGTCCAAGGCCCAGGACGAGGTGCAGGCCATTGCCGAGGTGCGTGGCGCCGTGGTGGCCGCCGTCAAGTGGGACGACGTCTTCAGCTGGGTGCCGGACAATGTTCGCAATGTGCTCAAGGCAGGTACCGGCTCATCGGCCTCCATCAATGCCGTGGTGGCCAGCGTCCTTAACCAGATGGGTTACAGGGTCCACCCCGTTGTGCTTCGTCGCAGAAGCGCGGGTCCCCTCAATCCCCAATATGTAAATACGGATGCTTTTACCAGCATGATTCTCTATATCCGGACCCCTTCCGGAGAAGTCCACTTCCTGGATGCAGCTCCGGATTATGGCTACGTGGATGTGCTGGATCCCAATTTCCTGGTAGACGCGGCCCGTGTGGTGGTACACCCGGATTACGGCCAGCCTTTCTGGCAGGACCTCACGTCGCTGGCGCTCGGAACTACCGCCTTTGTCGTGAACGCCCAGCTTGGGACGGACGGCCTCGTGAAGGGAACCATCCAGGCCAGCGTCTTCAAGGAGGCCTCCTACCTGGTGCGGGAGACCCGGGACGATTTGGGAACCGATGAGAAATACTTCCAGATGGTGGAATCCGGGGAAGATTTTGAAATGGTGTCGGGAACGTTTACGGCCGAAGATTATTCTCCTTCGGTGGACTTCTTGATGGAGTTTGAACAGGAAGCCACCACCAGCGGAGAGATGGTTTATATCAAGCCTTTCCTTGTCAGGGAGCATCACCAGGGCGATTTCCCTCCCGGAGAGCGTCATCTGCCGGTAGATCTCCCGTTCAAGGAAACCATTGCCTACACGTACAATCTGCAGATTCCCGAAGGCTATGTGGTGGAACAGCTGCCGGCATCGGCCTCCTTCCGCCCGACCGGTCTCAAGTTGCGCGCTTTGTGCCAGGTGCAGCAGGTGGATGCCAATAACATCCGGATCAACTTCTCTTACAGGAATGACACCCTGCAGATTCCGGCCTCCAGTTATGTAGAGCTGAGGTCCTTCTGGGAGAAGCTCTGCAATATCTATCTGGGAACCATTGTCCTTAAAAAGCAATGAGCCCGCTGATCTCCGTCCTGGCCGCCGTGGTGGCATCGGCCCTGGTAACGGAAAACACGGCCACCTTTACCGTGAATTCGGAAACTACGGGGGAATTGTCTGTTTCCACCACCATTGTGGTGAACGACGAGCGGGGATTGGACGCAGCCCTGTTTTATCTGTATTGTGACAGTTTCCGCACCCTGAAATCGTTCAGCGGTACGGTGACGCCCGCCAATGCCAAGCCCCAGAAGATTCATATGGCCGACCTGGCCCGCGATTCATACAGCCAGGGCCTGGTAGACGACGGGGTAACGTACGCTTTTTCACCGTCGGGCCATTTCCCGCTGACGGTGCACTACGAATATAAGGTAGGATACCGCTCGGGCCTTTCCTCCTTCCCGGCGTTTTTCCCGGTGGAGATGGCCGAAGTGGCCGTAGAGAACGCCAGCTATGTGCTCAACGTGCCGGCTGGGTATGCCGTCAAGTACGCGTCGTCCCGCATGGAGCTTGAAAAGACTTCCAACAAAGGACGGGATGTTTACACTTGGACCCTCAAGGATTTTCCCCCGCTGGTACGGGAAGGGATGATGCCCCCGGTGGATGAACTTGTTCCCTACGTGTACAGCTCGCCGGAATCCATCAACCTGGGCGGCTATCCCGGCATGCAGCGCAACTGGAATGAGCTGGGAAAGTGGCTGTACAGCCTGCAGGAGAACTCCCTGGAGCTCACGCCGGAGGAGGTGAACGAGGTAAAGGCCCTTACGGCCGACTGCTCCACCACCCTTGACAAACTCACCCGTTTATATGCCTACCTCCGGGAGAGAACCCGCTATGTGAGCATCCAGCTGGGGATAGGCGGTCTCAAACCCATTCCCGCCAAGGAGGTTTCCAAGGCCGGTTACGGAGACTGCAAGGGGCTTTCCAATTATCTGCGCGCCCTGCTGGCGGCGGTGGATGTCCCTTCGGATTACTACATCATCAATACCGACCAGGCCCGCCTGCTGGACGGGTATGCCTCCGTGGGGCAGATGAACCATGCCATGCTGGCCGTGCCCGTTCCCGAGTTTTCGGATACCGTATGGGTGGAATGCACCAACCCTTCCTTCCCGCTGGGCTACCGGCACGATGATGCGGCCGGCCATGAGGTGGTGCTGGTGAAGGAGAGCGGGGGAGAGCTCGTGCGTATCCCCGGCTATGCCGATTCCCTTTCCCTGATCCGTCAGGTCTTGGATGTAAGGCTTTCCTCGGGCGGTTCGGCCTTTGTTTCGGCCCGTAGGGAAGTATACCTGGACTATGTGGACAGTTATCTCTCTTTTCCGGACCTGCGCCCGCAGCAGCAAATGCAGGCCCTTACCCGGAATCTGAAGATTCAGGCCGAAAAGATGAAGGTAGACGCCGCCCGGAATAACTTCAACGACTATTCCGACAAGGGGAAGGACTTTGTTCCCCGGATGGAGATTCCTTATACGTTCAGTACGGAGTCCTACGCCACGTCTTCCGGCACGCGCCTGTTTGTTCCCGTGAACCCGTATGCCCAGGCGCTGCCCATCCAGAAAAGCACCCGCGTCAACGAAATCTATCAGGCCCGGGTGAGCCGGTGGGAGGACTGTGTGACCGTTCAGATCCCCCTGGGATACAAGGTGGAGAGCATTCCGGACCCCGTTACGCTGGATACGGAGTGGGGCCGGATGGAATCCAGCGTGACGCTTTCTCCGGGTGGAACCATCATGGAAGTAAGGCAGGTATTTACCCTCAAAGCGTTCCGCGCACCGGCCTCCCGTTACGGAGAATACCGCGACTTTGCCCGTGCGGTGAACCGTGCCTATACGGCCACGGCCGTTTTTGTCAAGGAGTAGTCTCCCGTTTTCTCAGAAAAAATTGTTATCTTTGTAGGCTATCGCGATTTTTCGCAAGCGAGTGAAAGACATTGTAAGTAATAAACTCAAAAGATTATGATCAACATTACGTTCCCCGATGGAAGTGTGCGTCAGTATGAGGCTGGCGTAACCGGTTATGATGTAGCTATGAGCATCAGCCCCCGTTTGGCTGAGCAGATTCTGGCCGTTAACGTGAAGTATCCCGGCGAGCCCGAGACTTCCAAGGGAACCACCATTGACGTTATGCGTCCCATCAACGAGGATGTGGCCATCCGCCTCCTCAAATGGGAAGACGACGAAGCCAAGAAAGTGTTCTGGCACAGCTCCTCCCACCTGATGGCCGAGGCGCTGGAGGCCCTGTTCCCGGGCGTTAAGTTCGGAATTGGCCCTGCCATTGAGAACGGTTTCTATTACGACGTAGATATGAACGGCCGCACCCTCACGGATGCAGACTTCAAGGCCATCGAAGACAAGATGCTGGAGTTTGCCCGTCAGAAGCAGGACTTCTGCCGCATCGAGGTGTCCAAGGCCGATGCTATGAAATACTTCACCGAGAAGGGTGACCAGTACAAGCAGGAGCTCATCTCCGAACTGGAAGACGGTACCATTACTTATTATACCAACGGTCAGTTCACGGACCTGTGCCGCGGACCGCACCTGAAGAACACGGACGTGATCAAGGCCGTGAAGGTTCTCTCCCTGGCCGGTGCCTACTGGCGCGGAGACGAGACCCGTCAGCAGCTCACCCGTATCTATGGTATCACCTTCCCCAAGAAGAGCCTGCTGGACGAGTATCTGGTAGTACTGGAAGAAGCCAAGAAGCGTGATCACCGCAAGATTGGCAAGGAGATGGAGCTCTTCACCTTCTCCCAGCGCGTGGGTGCCGGCCTGCCTCTGTGGCTGCCCCGCGGCGCCGCCCTTCGCAACACCCTGCAGAGTTTCCTGGCCAAGAAGCAGGCCGAATACGGCTACCTGCCCGTGGTAACGCCCCACATTGGCGCCAAGGATCTCTATGTGACTTCCGGTCACTATGCCAAGTACGGCAAGGATTCCTTCCAGCCCATCCATACGCCTCAGGAGGGCGAGGAATACCTCCTCAAACCTATGAACTGCCCGCACCACTGCGAGATTTTCCGCAGCGCTCCCCGCAGCTACCGTGACCTCCCGCTCCGTTTTGCCGAGTTTGGTACGGTATACCGTTACGAGCAGTCCGGAGAGCTGCACGGCCTCACCCGCGTGCGCAGCTTCACCCAGGACGACGCCCACCTCTTCTGCCGCCAGGACCAGCTCCAGGAGGAATTCGAGAAGGTGATTGACCTCATCCTGTACGTGTTCAAGACCCTCAAGTTTGACAAGTTCACCGCCCAGGTTTCCCTGCGCGACCCCAAGAACCCCTCCAAGTACATCGGTTCTGAGGAAAACTGGAACAAGGCCGAACAGGGCATCATCGATGCCGCCAAGAAGAAGGGTCTCCCTTATGTGGTGGAAACCGGCGAAGCCGCTTTCTACGGCCCCAAGCTGGACTTTATGGTGAAAGACGCCATTGGCCGCAGCTGGCAGCTGGGTACCATCCAGGTAGACTACAACCTCCCCGAGCGCTTTGAACTGGAGTATGTGGACTCCGACGGTTCCCGCAAGCGTCCCGTGATGATCCACCGCGCCCCCTTCGGCTCGCTGGAGCGTTTCGTGGCCGTGCTGCTGGAGCACACCGCCGGTCACCTGCCCCTGTGGCTGCACCCGGATCAGGTTAAAGTGCTGCCTGTGAGCGAAAAATATGCAGATTATGCGAAAAAAGTTGTAAATCTGCTAAATAATTCCGAAATTCGCGCCTCCATAGACGACCGTAACGAAACGCTCGGAAAGAGAATTCGTGAGACTTCCCTGATGAGAGTACCGCTGCTGGTTATCGTTGGAGAAAAAGAACAGGCCGAAGAGACCGTGTCTGTGCGCCGTGGAGCCGAGGACCAGGGTTCCATGAGCGTGCCCGCTTTTGTGGAATATGTCCGCAAGGCCGTGGCAGAAGAACTGGCCCAGTAAGTTTAACGTTTTAAAGGAGTAAAACTATCGCAACGCCTTTCAAACCCAGACCCTCGGGTCTGAAGAAGAAGCCCCAGCAGGTGCAGGGTAACCAGAAGGACGAAAACGCCCTTCGGATTAACCGTGAAATCACCGCATCCGAGGTCCGCCTGGTGGGTGAGAACATCCCGGAGCAGGGCATCTACCCGTTCTCCAAGGCCCTCGAAATGGCCGAGGAACAGGAGCTGGACCTGGTAGAAATCAGCGCCAAGGCAGACCCGCCTGTGTGCAAGATTCTGGATTACCAGAAGTACCTGTACCAGCAGCGCAAGAAAGCCAAGGAGATGAAAGCCAACGCTGCCAAGATAGTGATCAAGGAGATTCGCTTTGGCCCCAACACGGACGAGCACGATTTCCAGTTCAAGCTCAAGCACGCCCAGGAGTTCCTCCAGGAGGGCTCCAAGGTAAAAGCCTCCATCTTCTTCCGCGGACGTTCCATCCAGTTCGCCCAGCAGGGAGAGAAGCAGCTCCTGCGCTTTGCCGTAGAGCTGGAGGAGTATGGCCGCGCAGAGAATATGCCCGTACTGGAAGGCAAGCGTATGTCTATGATGATTGCTCCTGTGAAGAAAAAGTAAGGTGTAATCCTTATATTGTATAATTATTTAATTGTTTAACACAATGGCAAAGCTTAAAACCAACTCCGGTGCCAAAAAGCGCTTTACGCTTACCGGATCGGGAAAGATCAAGAGGAAGCACGCTTATCACAGCCACATCCTCACCAAGAAGACCAAGAAACAGAAACGCAACCTGGATCACTTCGCCATCCTGGAGAAGGTGGACATCGCTCGCGTGAAGGAACTTCTTGTAATGTAATTATTGTTTAACTGGAACGCAGTCCGAAAGCACCTTGTTATTTAATAGGTCACTGCCTCCAAAAAGAGTAAAAATTTATGCCTAGATCAGTTAACTCTGTTGCCTCCAGGGCACGCCGCAAGAAGATTCTTAGCAAGACTCGCGGCAACTTCCTGTCCCGCAAGAATGTCTGGACAGTCGCTAAGAACACCTACGAGAAAGGTCTCACCTACGCCTACCGCGACCGCAAGGCCAAGAAGCGCGAATTCCGCTCCCTGTGGATCCAGCGTATCAACGCCGCCGCCCGTCAGCACGGTCTTACCTACTCCCAGCTTATGGGACGTCTCGCCAAGCAGAACATCGGCCTTAACCGTAAAGTTCTCGCAGACCTTGCCATGAATAACCCCAAGGCTTTTGAGGCTATTGTTAAATCCGTAAAGTAGTTATTGCCCCGTGAGCTGGAAGGAAATCATCCAAAACAAGTGGGTCAGACTGGGATTCTGGTCTGTGCTCTATCTGGCTTGGGTGATCTGGCTGGGAAACTATTGGTTCCTCCTCGGACTCGGCATCATCTTCGACCTCATTGTTACCAAGAAGGTAAAGTGGCTCTTTTGGAAAAAAGAGTATGCCCCGGGAGAAAAACACAATTTTTGGCTGGACTGGCTGGATGCCATCATCTTTGCCGTGGTTGTGGTAACCTTCATCAATATTTTCTTCTTCCAGGCTTTTAAGATTCCTTCCTCGTCCATGGAAAGTACCTTGTATACCGGAGACCACCTCTTCGTATCCAAGCTTACTTATGGACCGCGCGTCCCCCAGACGCCCCTCACCATTCCTTTCACCCACAACCGGGCCTTTGGAAAAGAGTCTTATTCCACCCTTATCCAGAACCCGTACCGCAGGCTCAAAGGATTCCGTGAGGTAAAGAGGGGAGACATCGTGGTTTTTGGATTCCCCAATGGTGATACTGTTCTCACCCAGCGTCCCGCAGACGACTACTACGCCTGGGTTCGCACCTACGGAAGAGAAAAGACCATTGCCCAGTTCGGCCCTGTCATCGTCCGTCCCGCCGATAAAAAGGACCACTACGTAAAACGCTGTGTAGCCGTTGCCGGAGACACGCTGGTAGTGAAAGACGGTATGGTATGGGTGAACGGAGAAAAGGAACCCGACTATCCCGGACGGCAGTTCACGTATCAGGTAATCACCAACGGTTCCCGTATCAACCAGCTCAAGCTGGAGGAGTTGGGCCTCAACCTCTCCGAACTGTATTTCGATTCGCGCCTGCCCGGCTATCCCACGATGCCGCTCACCGCTGAAATGCTGGAGAAAGTGAAAGAGCTCAAGACTGTGGTGGATGTAACCCCCAACCTGGATTACTACCCCGCAACCGGTCAGGATACCGGCATCTTCCCCTTCACCGGAAAGACCCGCTGGACCTGCGACTTCTTCGGCCCGCTGTGGATCCCCCAAAAGGGTGTCACCGTTCCCATCAACGCGGATAACCTGCCCTTCTATGAGCGCATCATCCGTGATTATGAGCACAACACCCTGGAGGTCAAAGATGGCAGCATTGTCATCAACGGAGAACCCGCTACTGAATACACGTTCAAGCAAGACTACTACTTTATGATGGGCGATAACCGCCACAACTCCCTGGATTCCCGTTACTGGGGATTCGTACCGGAAGACCACATTGTGGGTTCCCCGTCCATCATCTGGCTTTCCACCGATGCCAACAAGGCATTCCCTAAGAGCATCCGCTGGAAACGCTTCCTTAAACTTGTATAACAATAAAAAAAGTAAAATATTATGTCAAAGGTTTGTCAGATAACCGGTAGGAAGAGAATGATTGGCAACAACGTTGCCCATTCCAAGCTGCGCACCAAGCGCGACTTCTCCCTCAACCTCAAGACCAAGAAATTCTGGTCCGAGTCCGAACAGCGTTTCATCACCCTGAAGGTCACCACCAAGGGTATGCGTATCATCGAGAAGAATGGTCTCGACGCTACTCTTAAGGCCGCTCAGGAGAAAGGATACGTGAACCTTGTTTAACCCTTTTAATTCCTAAGAACTATGGCAAAGAAACAGAAAGGAAACAGGGTGCAGGTCATCCTGGAGTGCACTGAGCAGAAGGCCAGCGGTGTTCCCGGTATGTCCCGTTACATCACCACCAAGAACAAGAAGAACACCCCCGACCGCCTGGAGCGTATGAAGTACAACCCGTACCTCAAGAAAGTAACCCTCCACCGTGAGATTAAATAAACAGTTTAGACTATGGCAAAGAAAGCAGTTGCAACC
Source organism: Bacteroidales bacterium (assembly GCA_016285215.1). Next base: position 11,026 of record JAEEQI010000038.1, read on the forward strand.
TTCGATGCAAAAGCCGGTGCAAAGCACATGGTGAAGGTGATCCGTATGGAAAAGAGCCCCAAGACCGGTGCCTACGTGTTCGTAGAGCAGCTGGTGGAAGAGGGTAAGGAAAAGGAATTTTTTGCCAAGAAATAGCAAAAAATTCTGATAATCTGAGGGGGCTCTGCCCCCTATTATCCCCCGCGGCCTCCGGCCGGGCGCCCTTCGGGCGCTGGGTTTCTAACACAAAAAAAAGCCACCCTATTTCTTTACAATGGGGCGGCTTTTTTTGTGAATATTTGTATATTTGCACAGTTATGTCAGTGTATATCCCCAAAAATTACCGCAACCTGCTTGGTAGCGTCGAGCAGACGGAAAAGGCCATCAAGGCCGTGAAAGATATGTTCCAGGAAAACCTGAGCGCCCAGCTGGCTCTGCTGCGAGTGACGGCACCTATGATGGTGCTCTCCGGGCAGGGTCTCAACGACGACCTTAACGGTGTGGAGCGCCCGGTTAAATTCCCTGTAAAGAGCCTCCAGGATGCCCCCGCAGAGGTGGTGCATTCCCTGGCCAAATGGAAGCGTCTCAAGCTGGCCGAGCTGGGAGTAGTCCCCGGCCGCGGTATCTATACGGATATGAACGCCCTGCGTCCGGACGAAGACCTGGACAACATCCACTCCATCTACGTGGACCAGTGGGACTGGGAGAAGGTGATGACCCCCGAGCAGCGCAACCTGGACTTCCTCAAGCAGACGGTCCGCCGCATCTACGAGGCCGTCAAGGTAACGGAGAACAAGCTCTACGTGGAGTTCCCCCAGATTACCCCTATGCTCCCGGAGGAGATTCATTTCATACAGGCCGAAGAACTCCTGCAGCGCTATCCCGGCAAAACCGCCAAGGAGCGTGAAAACGCCATAGCCAAGGAGTACGGCGCCGTCTTCATCATAGGCATCGGCGGCAAACTCTCGGACGGAAAGGCCCACGACGGCCGCGCAGCCGACTACGACGACTGGAGCACCCCCACGGAAGGCGGATATTTCGGCCTTAATGGAGATATCCTGCTCTGGAATCCGGTGCTGGACAGTGCCTTTGAGATTTCCAGTATGGGCATCCGCGTGAATCCCGAGGCCCTGCACCGTCAGCTGGAACTCAAGGATATGCTCTGGAAGGAAGACCTCTACTTCCACAAGCTTCTGCTGGGAGGAAAACTGCCGCAGACCATAGGCGGCGGTATAGGCCAGTCCCGCCTTTGTATGTTCCTCCTCCGCAAGGCCCACATTGGAGAAATCCAGAGTGCCATCTGGCCGCCGGAAATGCGCCGCGCCTGCAAGGAAGCTGGCATAGATTTGGCATAAAATCAGCCACCCCTTCAAGGGTGGCTTTTTCATTGTTTTCTGTGCCGAAAAGTGTTATCTTTGTAAGTTATTAAGTAACGCAATGGGAATTTTTCAAAACGGCGTAAAAAAGACCAACCTCAACTTCTTCCAGAAGCTGGGAAGGGCCATTACGGGCAAGTCCAAAGTGGACGAAGATGTGCTGGATGCGCTGGAGGAGGCCCTGCTTTCTTCCGATATGGGCGTGGATACCACGCTCAAGCTCCTGGACAACATCCAGGACCGCGTGGAGAAGGACAAGTACGTGGATATGGAGGAGCTCACCGCCCTCATTAGGGACGAGATGGCAAACCTTATGGGAGACGATGCCCCCGTGCAGCCTTTTGACTTTTCCAAGAAGCCTTACGTGATCCTTGTGGTGGGTGTGAACGGAGTAGGGAAAACCACCACCATTGGCAAACTGGCCGCTATGCTCAAGGCCCAGGGCAAGAAAGTGGTGATTGGCGCAGCCGATACGTTCCGTGCCGCCGCCGTGGACCAGCTGGCTGTCTGGGCCGAAAGGGCCGGGGCCGATATAGTGAAGCAGCCTATGGGCGCAGACCCTGCCTCCGTGGCTTTTGATACGGTCAAGAGCGCCGTGGCCAAAGGGGCCGATGTGGTGCTCATTGACACCGCCGGACGTCTCCACAACCGCGTGGACCTGATGAACGAGCTCACCAAAATCCGCAACGTGGTACGCCGCGTGGTGCCGGACGGCCCTCACGAGGTATTGCTGGTGCTGGACGCATCCACCGGACAGAACGCCTTCATCCAGGCCAAGGAGTTCTCCAAGGCCACGGATGTAACCGCCCTGGCCGTTACCAAGCTGGACGGCAGCGCCAAAGGCGGCGTGGTGGTGGGCATTGTGGACCAGTTCAAGTTTCCCATCAAGTTCCTGGGCATTGGAGAAGGCGTGGAAGACCTCAAGGTCTTTGACAAGAAAGAATTCGTAGAAGATTTATTTAAACTTGAAGATATACAATGAAATTATCTTACAATTGGCTTAAGGAGTATCTGAAGTGTGACCTCACCCCCGAGCAGGTGGCCGAGGCTATGACTTCCATCGGTATTGAAGTGGACAGCGTGGAAATGCAGGAAGTGATTCCCGGCGGTCTCAAGGGTGTGGTAGTGGCCCAGGTGCTTACCTGCGACCCTCATCCCGACAGCGACCACCTTCACGTAACCACCGTGAACGACGGCACCCCCGAGCCCGTGCAGGTTGTGTGCGGCGCTCCCAACGTGGCTGCCGGCCAGAAGGTGCTCTTCGCCCAGCTGGGAACCGTCCTCCCCGGAGACTTCAAGATCAAGAAGTCCAAGATCCGCGGAGTGGAGAGCTTCGGTATGATTTGCGCCGAAGATGAACTGGGCATTGGCGCCAGCCACGCCGGCATTATGGTGCTGCCGGAAGATGCCGTTGTGGGCACTCCCGCCAAGGAATATCTTCAGCTCAAGGACGAGGCTGTAATTGAATACGAAATCACCGCCAACCGCATTGATGCGGCTTCCCATATCGGTGTAGCCCGTGACCTGTACGGCTACCTCAAGAGCAAGGACATTCCCGCCCAGCTCTGCATTCCTTCCGTAGACGCTTTCAAGGAAGGCGAGGGCGAGTCCATCCCCGTGGAGGTGCTGGACAACGAGGGCGCTCCCCGTTACGTGGGTATCACCGTCAAGGGCGTGAAGGTGGGTCCCAGCCCCGAGTGGCTGCAGGAGAAGCTGCTTTCCATCGGCCTTAAACCCATCAACAACGTGGTGGATATCTCCAACTTCGTGCTCTTTGAGACGGGCCAGCCCCTGCACACCTTTGACGCTGCCAAGACCAAGGGCAAGGTCATCGTGCGCCGTGCAGCCCAGGGAGAAGCCATCCGTACGCTGGACGGTGTAGACCGCAAACTGGCTGCCTGCGATATGGTCATTGCCAACCAGGACGGCCCTATGTGCATTGCCGGTGTGTTTGGAGGCGAGGATTCCGGTGTTACTGAAAACACCGTGGACGTGTTCATCGAGGGAGCTTACTTTGACCCCGTGAGCATCCGCAAGACGGCCAAGAGCCAGCAGCTGAGCACCGACGCCAGCTTCCGCTTCGAGCGTGGAGCAGACCCCGAGGCTGCCCTGTATGCTGCCAAGCGCGCCGCCCTCCTCATCCTGGAGGTCGCCGGCGGCAAGGTGGTGGGCAAGGTTCGCGAGATTTATCCCCAGCCCATCGGCCGTGCCCAGATTGAACTGGATTATGCCCGTATAGAGCATTTCATCGGCAAGGAAATTGGCTGGAAGACCATCGAGAAGATTCTGCAGGGCCTCAACTACCAGTTTGTGAAGGAATGGGACGGCGGCGCCCTGGTGGCTGCCCCCACCTATATGGTAGACGTAACCCGTGAGTGCGACGTGGTGGAAGAAATCCTCCGCATCTACGGTTACAATAACATAGAGCTGCCCGGCAACCTCCGTATGAGCGTGAATCCTTCGCAGCAGCCGGATCCCGAGGCCACCCGCAACAACATTTCCAACTGGCTGGCCGCCAACGGATTTGTAGAGACTATGAACAACTCCCTCACCAAGGAGGACTACTATACCAAGCTGGAAACCTTCCCGGCAGAGAAATGCGTTCACATTGTGAACCCGCTGAGCTCCGACCTCAACGTGATGCGGCAGACCCTACTGCTCAACGGTCTGGAAGTGGTGGCCTACAACCTCAACCGTCAGGCCGTTTCCCTCAAGTTCTTCGAGTACGGCTCCGTGTACCAGCGCCTGCCCGAGACGGACGGCACCACCCTGGCCGGTTATGAGGAGCACCGCTGCTTCTCGCTGTTCATCAGCGGAACGCCGGACAAGGCCTGGCGCAACCCCGCCCAGAAGTCCAACTTCTTCCTCCTCAAGGGTTACGTGGAGTCCCTGATGGCCCGCTACCGCATTGACGTGAACAGCCTGGCCACCGGCGCCACTCCCGCAGACCTCTTCTCCGAGGGTATAACCTACAGCCTGCCCGGCAAGGAGCCCAAGCTCCTGGCCACCCTGGGCACCCTGAACCCCGCCCTGTGCAAACGCTTCGGCATCAAGCAGCCCGTGTTTGCCGCAGAGATCAACTGGGAAGTCCTGTTCACCCTCATCAAGCGTGACAAGTTCTCCTTCAAGGAGCTGCCCCGCTTCCCGGAGGTACGCAGAGACCTGGCTCTGCTGCTCAACGAAGGCGTTGCCTACGCCGACGTCCGTCAGTGCGCCCTCCGCGCCGGCAAGAAGCTCATCAAGAGCGTGAGCCTCTTTGACGTATACCGCGGAGAAAAGATCCCCGAAGGCAAGAAGCAGTATGCCCTTAACTTTGTACTTCAGGATCCCGAGCGTACCCTCACCGATACCGAGGTGGAAAGCACTATGAACCGCGTGCTCACCGCCCTGCAGAACGAACTGGGAGCCACGCTGCGCTAATGAAAAAGTTTCTTCTTCTCATTGTGCCGTTTGTGCTGGCGGTCTCCTGTCACAGGGGGCCGGAGCGCATTTCGCGCGGTGATATGGAAGATATAATGTATGGAATCCTGCTGCAGGACCAGTATATCAAGGTCAATTCCGTTTCCAAGAGAATAACGGACACCACCCTGGTGTACGAAGGCATCTTTGAGCAGTACGGCTATGATACGGACGATTTCCTCTATAGCCTGAACTACTATCTGGAAGACCCTTCCCGTATGGAGAAGGTGATGGAGAAGGTGGAAGCCCGTCTCAAGGATGAATCCAAGCTGCTCTCAGAAGAGATAAAGGCCGAAACGTGGCGCTCCGGTTTTATGCGCATCTACAACCTTCGGCCCGATACTTTCCGACAGCCGCAGCCTTCTTCGGCCCTGGATACCCTGTCCGTGCTGTTCAACAAGGATTCCCTGGCTTACAAGCCCCATAAATTGAAACGTTTGAGATGACCCGATACGCTGCCCGATACCTGTATACGCTTACTTCGCCCCTTCCTTTGGAGAATGCCTATGTGGAAGTGGACGACAACGGGGTAGTGCTGGGAACCGGCCTGTGCGAAGAAGGGGAGACCGTCCTGGACGGTGCCCTGTGCCCGGGTATGGTCAATGCCCACTGCCACGTGGAACTTTCCTATATGAAGGGAATGTTCCGCAAGGGAACGGGTATGGCCGGTTTCATTGACCAGATCAACGCCCTTAGAGACACGTCTTCTCTG